>DRPO01000462.1 GCA_011330835.1 Gammaproteobacteria bacterium
GTACGTCGAGGCCACCGAGTTCATCACCACCGCCACCGTTCCGGCGGGCAAGTATGACGAGGTGAGCCTGGTGCTGGATTACAGCAACGCCCAGATCACGGTCGAAGCCGAAGACGGCGGCGCCGCCGAGGCCACGGTGGTGGACACCGATGGCAACCCGGTGACCGGCGACCTGACGATGCAGCTCAAGATCAACGACCGCGACGGCCTGGTCGTTCGTCCCGGCCAGCCGGCGCACATCACGCTGGATTTCGATCTGGCGGCTTCCCACCAGGTCGATCTCGCGCAATCGCCCGCGCTGGTCACGGTCGAGCCGCTGCTGCTGGCCGACACCCAACTCAGCGAGCCCAAGGAGCACCGGGTTCGGGGTCTGCTGAAAACCGTCGATACCGACGCCCGCGCATTTGTCGTCCAGATCCGCCCCCGTTTCAGCCGCAACCACGATTTTGGCTCATTGCGGGTCTATACCGGCGACGAGACCGCCTATGAAATCGACGGCGAAACGGCCACCGGCGCGGTCGGGCTGGAGCAGCTCGCCACCCTGCCCGCCGGGGCCGCCATCGTCGCGCTCGGCAAGCTCAACCCGGAAAACCGCCACTTCGAAGCCAGCCAGGTCTACGCCGGCGGCAGCGTGGACTGGGGCGACAAGGATCTGTTGACCGGCCACGTCGTCGCCCGCGACGGCAACACGCTGACCGTGCGGGGCGCTACCGTGGAACGGGCCGATCGCCGCGCCGTGTTCAATGACAACATTACCGTCACGGTTGGCGAGGCCACCCAGGTCACCCGCCAGGGCGGCGCGGATCAGGAGCCGACGATCACCGACATCTCCGTTGGCCAGCGCATCACCGTCGCCGGCAAACTGTCCAGCGACGATCCCAACCAGCTCGACGCCACCGAAGGCTCCGTGCGGCTGCTCTACACCACGCTGAACGGCACGGTGAAACAGGTCTCGCCGCTGGTCATCGAACTGCAACGCATCGACGCCCGACGCGTCAGCCTGTTCGACTTCACGGGCACCGGCAACGGCAGCGACAATGACGCCGACCCGAGCAACTACGAGGTGGAAACCGGCGCGCTCACACTGAACGGGGTCAACACCGGCGACCCGATCAAGCTGCGCGGATTCGTCAACGCCTTCGGCGCGGCCCCGGCGGACTTCATCGCCCGGAGCATCGCCGATGTCGCCAACATCCCCGCCACGCTGAAAGTCAGCTGGAATGAGCCCGGCGCCACCGCCCCGTTCAGCAGCCTAAGCACCGAGGCGATCACCGTCAACCTGCAAGAGCCAACGCTGGACAAGGCCCACGTCCTGCGCGGCGGCGTCGCGCTCGACCTGCCCCCGGCGGGCGTCGACCCCATCCTCACCGGCGACAGCGACCAGCGCGGCGTTTACGCCATCGCTCACGGTCGCAGGGTCGAAGTCTACGGCGACTTCGCCAGCTTCGAAGCCGCGCTGTCCGACAAGCTCGACGGCGTCACCGTCGTCCGCTCCCTGGGCGCCCACGGTCGCTTCGACGACGCCGCGACAACGCTCAACGCCGGTCGGATCAACGTCCGGATCCAATAACCCAACACCGCAAGGTGGACTCATTGCGGGGTGTAAGCCCCGCTTTTTTCTACCTTTCCGCACACAAAAAACTCGTAACGTGAAGTAACTCCCAGAATTGCGTAATCCCCAAATCGATAATGAACATATCTTGTCCGTACATTGAAACGTACAGTTTTACCTGTTCCGCGATGCGCGGGATTTTTTTCAATCAACCACTACTGGGGGTCTCCATGAAGGGTCTACTTTCAACCACACTGGCAATCGCACTCTTGCCTCTCGCCTTGCCGGGGGATGCCAACGCCTCTGACCTCAACGTATTTTTGGGCGGCGGTCTTGGCTCGGCAAGCGTTGGGACGAGCGGCGCATCATCCGACCCCGGCGCCTCCACGAGCGTACTGATGCTCCGCGCCGGCGTTCGTCTCAACGACATCCTCAGCCTGGAAATGCGGACCGGCGTGGCGCCCGGCACAAGCAACGCCAATGATGTCGAGGCCAAAAACATCGTGGCCTTTTACGCGAAACCGGAAATCGCCATCTCGGACCGTCTCCTCCTCAACGCAGCCATTGGATATGGAGGCGTAAGATACGAAACAGCGAACGGTGGCCACACCAAGGGCAGCTCTTTGTCATATAGCATTGGA
>DRPO01000463.1 GCA_011330835.1 Gammaproteobacteria bacterium
GGTCAGCGCCGCGAACGCCCCCTCCGGCGGCGCGGAAATCGTGATTCGCCTGCCGGAGAAACCGGCGGGAATGGCTGGCGAGGGTTCCGGGGGAGACAATGCGGCGCTGTTCAACGGGTGAACTTCCAGGGCAGGCCGTTGGGAACCCGGACTTTGGTTCTGTCCTTGCCGGCATGATGCCGGCGTTCCCAGAGGGCTGGCGGTTTGGAACCGGGACTTTGGTTCCCCCCGCCGGAGTACATTCCCTATCCCGAAAGGTATAGAATTATCCCGAGTTTGGTCTGCCGGACTCGCGAATCATAAATTACCCAGGATCCAAGATGACCGCCCAGCATATTCTTGTTGTCGATGACGAACCCGGCATTTGCAGCTCGGTAAAGGATATCCTTGAGGACGAGGGCTTCGATGTCAGCGTGGCCGAGAGCGCTTCGGAGGCCCGCAGGCTGGGCGAGGAAAAGCAGCCCGATCTGGTGTTTCTGGACATCTGGATGCCTGGCGAGGACGGCATCAGCCTGTTGAAGGAGTGGAAGGAGGGTCGGCAGGCCAACTTCCCGGTGGTGATGATGTCGGGGCACGGCACGGTGGAGACAGCGGTGGAGGCGACGCGCCTGGGCGCTTTCGATTTTATCGAAAAACCGCTGTCGCTGGCGAAACTGTTGCGCGTTACCAAACAGGCGCTGGACGCCGCCAGGCAACGCCAGACCGCGGCCAACGCGCCGGTCGCGGCGGAGCCGGTGCAATTGCTGGAGCCGGTGGGCGAGAGCGAATATACCCGCCGTCTCAAGGAGGAATATCGCCGCGCCGCCGAACACGGCGCGCCGGTGCTGCTGCTGGGGGCGCCGGGCGTGGGCAAGTCCTACGGCGCGCGCTATATCCATGCGCTCAGCGAACGCGCCAGAGAGCCGTTCGTCGAAGTCTCCTGTTCCTCGCTGGCGGATCAGGGCTTCGCCGAGGAACTGCTCGGCAACCCGGCGCGCGGCAAGGCCGGGGTGCTGGAACAGGCGGCGGGCGGAACGCTCTATTTCAACGAGATCGCGGATCTCGACGACGCGGCGCAGAAACTGTTGCTGGGCGTGCTGGAAAAAAAGGAATACGTCCGCGCCGGCAGTCAGGAGAAGGCGCCGATCACGGCGCGCCTCATGGCCTCTTCACAGTACGATCTGAATGAACGCATCGAGGAGGGCCTGTTCCGCAACGATCTCTATTACCACCTCAATGTGCTGCCGATCTATATCAAGCCGCTGAACGAACATCCCGAGGATGTCCCCGACGCGCTCAAGTACTACGTCGATTATTTTGTTTCGCGGGAGAATCTCCCGTACCGGCATTTCACCGTGGCCGCGCAGAATTATCTGCGCTACTACAGCTGGCCGGGAAATTTCCGGCAACTGCGCAATATGGTTCAACGGTTGCTGATTCTGGGCGGCGGTTCGGAAATTTCACAGGCCGAGGTGGAAGAGGCGCTGGTCAGGGATCGGGTGGCCCAGGCCGAACTCACCGCCGGGCTGCCGCGCGAGGTAATGGAGCTGCCGCTGCGCGAGGCGCGGGAGATTTTCGAGCGCGAATACCTGGTGCGCCAGCTTGAATTCTGCAAGGGCAACGTCAGCCGGCTGGCGGAGCGGGTCGGCATGGAGCGCACCCATTTGTACCGCAAGATGCGCGCGTTGGGCATTTCACCCAAAAAGAATAAATAATCGGCCATGAAGATCATCATTCTGGGCGCCGGCCAGGTTGGGCAATCGCTGGCCCGTCATCTGTCCAGCGAAGCCAACGACATTACGGTGGTCGACCAGTCTCCACAGGTATTGCGCGACCTTCAGGATCGGCTCGATCTGCGCACCATCGCGGGCGAAGCCTCCCATCCCGATATTCTGGAGCAGGCCGGCGGCATGGACGCGGAAATGATCATCGCGGTGACCAACAGCGACGAAACCAACATGGTCGCCTGCCAGGTCGCCTATACACTATTCCATACACCCCTGAAAATCGCCCGGGTTCGGGAAAGCTCCTACCTCGATCACAACCAGCTTTTTTCGCCGGAAGCGATCGCCGTGGACGTGCTGATCAGCCCGGAACAACTGGTCACGGAACACATCTTCCGACTGATCAAACACCCCGGCGCCCTTCAGGTGCTCGATTTCGCGGGCGGGAAGGTGCAACTGGTGGCGACCACGGCGCAGGAGGGCGGCGCGCTGGTCGGTCAGGAACTGCGCATGCTGGCCTCCCACATGCCCGGCATCAAGAGCCGCGTGGTCGCCATTTTCCGCAATGGCGAGTCGATCAAGCCGACCGGTCGAACCCTGATCAGGGATGGCGATGAAGTCTTTTTCGTCGCCTCGCCAAAGAATATCCGCGCCATTACCAGCGAACTGCGCAAGCTCGATCGCCCCTACAAGAAAATCATGATCGCCGGCGGCGGCAATATCGGCATGCGCTTCGCCGAAGTGCTGGGCGACCGGTATCACGTCAAGATCATCGAGCGCGATCCGTCGCGCTGCCGCTATCTGGCCGAGAATCTCGATCACGCCATTATTCTCAACGGCGACGCCGTCGACGAGGAACTGCTCAACGAGGAAAATATTCAGGGCGTCGATGTCTTCGTTGCGCTGACCAGCGACGACGAGGCCAATATCCTGTCCGCCATGCTGGCCAAGAAACTGGGGGCCAGAAAGGTCATGTCGCTGGTCAACAGGCCCGCCTATTCGCTGCTCATCGAAAGCGGCATCGTCGATGTCGCCGTCTCGCCGCAGCAGGTGACCCTGAGCGGCCTGCTGCGGCATGTCCGGCGCGGCGATATCGTGGCGGTGCACTCCCTCCGGCGCGGCGCGGCCGAGGCCATCGAAGCCATCGCTCACGGCGACGAGAAAACCTCGAAAGTCGTCGGACGGCGCATCGATGAAATCGATCTGCCGGACAGCGCCAGCATCGCGGCTGTGGTGCGCGGCAGCGAGGTGATCGTCGCCAGCCACGACAGCAAGATTCTGGCGGAGGATCACGTCATCCTGTTTGTTGGCGACAAGAAAAGAATTCCGGAGGTCGAGGCGCTCTTTCAGGTGAGCGTGTCTTTTTTCTAACGCCCCTGGCGGAGACGCCGCAAACAAATCGTTTATGCATCTTGTTGCCATACAAAAAACACTCGGGCTCTTACTCATGGTATTCAGCGCGGCGATGCTGCCGCCCGTGGGCGTGGGCCTGTATTACCAGGACGGCGATATCATGCCTTTTCTGGAAGGCTTTACGCTGCTCCTGGGCAGCGGCTTTATTTTATGGGCCCCGGTTCGCGACGTTCGCCATGAACTGAGAATGCGCGATGGATTTATCATTGTCGTACTGTTCTGGGTCGGGCTCGGATTCGCTGGAAGCCTCCCGCTAATTCTTTCGGACGAACCCGCGATTTCCGTGACCGACGCGGTGTTCGAATCCATTTCCGGCCTGACGACTACCGGAGCCACGGTCATCACGGGGCTCGACGATCTGCCCCGGGCCATTCTGATCTACCGGCAACAATTGCAATGGCTGGGCGGGATGGGAATCATCGTGCTGGCGGTGGCCGTGCTGCCCATACTCGGGGTCGGCGGTATGCAACTTTTTCGCGCTGAAACGCCGGGGCCGGTGAAGGACGCAAAACTCACGCCCAGAATTACCGAAACCGCCAAGGCGCTCTGGTACATCTATCTCTCCCTGACGATCGCCTGCGGACTGGCGTACTGGCTGGCGGGCATGTCGATCTTCGACGCCGTTTCTCATGCCTTTTCAACCGTGGCCATCGGTGGATTTTCTCCGCATGACGCCAGCATGGGCTTTTACGACAGTCCGGAAATCGAGCTGGTTGCCGTGATTTTCATGCTGCTTTCCGGCATGAATTTCGCGCTGCATTTCTTCTTCTGGAAATCCATGAGCCTGCGCCCCTACCATCAGGACTCGGAGCTGCGCGCCTATGTATTTCTGATCTCGGCCGTCAGTGTGCTCGTCGTCTACCTGCTCCATTCTGAAGCCATTGCGGAATCCGCATTGTACGCAACCCGTCTGGGGGTTTTCCAAACGGTTTCTTTCGCCACCACAACCGGTTTCACGACCACGGAGTACAATCACTGGCCCCCGTTTATCCCGGTCATGTTGCTATTCATGAGTTTTGTCGGAGGTTGCGCCGGATCGACCGGCGGGGGCATCAAGGTCATCCGCATTCTGCTTTTGTTCAAACAGGGCGCTCGCGAAACCTTTCGCCTGATTCATCCCAGCGCCACCATGCTGGTCAAGGTAAGGGGGCGATCCATCAATGAAAACATACTCGAATCTGTCTGGGGATTTTTTTCCGCTTACGTTTTCATGTTTGTCGTGCTGATGCTGATCATGCTGTTTACCGGCATGGATCAGGTGACCGCGTTTTCCGCCGTCGCCGCCAGCCTCAACAACCTGGGCCCGGGTCTGGGCGAGGTCGCCGCCAATTACGCCTCGATCAGCGACCTGCAGAAATGGATCCTGTGCCTGGCCATGCTGTTCGGGCGGCTGGAAATCTTTACCTTGCTGGTTGTCATGACACCCGAATTCTGGCGCCGGTAGCCGATGACCCAGGATTTACTGAAACCCCGCCATTGGGCGACCTGGAGCGGCGTTGCGATCTTCTGGCTCATCAGTTGGCTGCCCCTAAACGCCCGCCACGCGCTGGGACGCTTGATCGGGAAGCTGGCCTGGCGCTACAACCGCAAAAGACGCGCTATCGTTCTCGCCAATCTCGCGCTTGCGTTTCCTGATTGGGACGGCGGCAAACGCGAGCGGATCGGCAAAAAGCATTTCGA
>DRPO01000464.1 GCA_011330835.1 Gammaproteobacteria bacterium
AAAGGCAATGCGGGTATCTATGACGCGCTGCCGTTCGATGCTTCATTGGTCTATCCCGATCGCTTGAATACCATGATCGCGGATTGTCAGAGTGGAAAACTCGATACCGGCCTTGGTAAGACGTTAGAAGAACTACGCACGCTACTGCGGCCAATCTGGAAACACCACAGCGTGCCTGATCCCTACTATGCGTTGATGCTCGCGGATGGCGACCGCATGGGCGAATTGCTTGGGAATGCGCGAAGCGAGGGCGAACATCGGGCCATTTCCTCGCGACTGGCCCATTTCGCGCAAGAGGTACCCGGACGGGTACGCAAGTATCGCGGCCACTGTATCTATGCCGGCGGTGACGACGTACTCGCAATGGTGTCCTTGAGTCAAGCAATTGAGCTGGCCGATGATTTACGTGGATTCTTTAGCCACGAACTCGGCGATATCGCCAAGCAGCTCGGCGCGCCCATGCCTACCTTCAGTGTCGGGTTGGTCTTTGCGCATATGCAATCACCATTGGGGTTGACGCGCCGTCTGGCCTCGCGCGCCGAGCAATTGGCCAAGGGTGATGAGTCAGACAATCCACGCAATGCGCTGGGAATCCTCGTCGCGCCGCGTTCCGGCGCGCCGGTAGAGCTTCGTACGATCTGGGGTGACGACGTAAATGCACCCTATCGACAGATACTGGAATTGATCGGAAGTTATGCTGATAACGAATTGCCCTCCGGTTTTGCCTATGAAGTAAGAACACTGGCCAATATGCTGGAAGGGAGCGAACCAGCGGATGCCCAGAGGATTGCGCAACTTGAACTGAAGCGCCTGCTGAGTCACAAAAATCGTGACCAGGGCAGTCGGCCTGTCACCTTGCAGACGATCAGAAGCGTACTTGAGCAAGCGCATGATCTCCCACTGGAACAAGTGGTTCAGGCGCATATCGTTTCTCGTTGGATTGGCCAGCACCTGGAGGAATGTCCATGAACTCCGCCTATGTCATCGATCCAAAATCACCTCTATTGTTCCGCGCGGGTCGCCCGAGTGATCCAGCCGGCGACCCCGAGACGCTCGCTTTTCCCTTGCCCACCACATTGGCTGGCGCCTTTCGTACTTTGTATGGCGATGCCTCCAGCAAGCCACCGCAAAACGCGGACGAATGGCTGGCGCTTCGTAAGCATCTGGCCGTGCATGGGCCACTGGCGGCGCGAATCGACGAAACCGGCGCTGTCGACGCTTTTTTTCCGCGTCCCGCCGATGCCGTCTATCTGAAGGATATGCAGGGCCGTCCAGCGGTCTACCGTCTTGCGCCTGAACCCTTGCCCGACTACGCACGCCATTGTGATCTTCCCGACGGTTTGATGCCGGTTTGCGTTGAAAAAGCTCCGAAGGCCAAGCCGGTCATCGGTGACCCCTGGTGGTCGCTGAAGAACATGCTGCGGTGGTTGCATGGTGGAAAACCGACGGATCCACCAAACAGTCTCGGATGGCGGGGACCCGCGCGTGACTACCGGATGCATGTGGCGCTCGATCCTCGCAGCTTGTCCGCGGTTGACAGCAAACTGTTCCAGACCCAGGGCCTGGATTTCGGACCCGTGGCGGATGACACTCAGCGCGGCTGGACGGGAGAGCGTTATGCCTTGCTTGCCCACCTTCCGGAAAATGAAGTGCAGGAAGGCTTTCGCCGCATCGGTGGGGAAGGACGACTGGCGCATATCCTGCGTAACGATGCCGCTTGGCCCGGGATCGACGCGGATCTGTCTGAAAAACTTCGCGGCAGCCGCTTCATCAGGCTGGTTCTGGTGACGCCCGCGTTATTTGCCAATGGTTGGCTACCGGCTTGGCTGAATGATGATCTACGCGGAACGCCGCCTGGCTTCGAAGGCCGCATCGAATTGCGCCTGAGCGCGCTGGCCAATCCGCGCTGGGAACCGGTGTCCGGGTGGAATATCGCAGCCTGCCGCCCACAATCGGTCCGGCGCATGGCGCCAAGCGGCACGGTTTACTGGTTCGAAGTCATCCAAGGTGGCGAACAGATCGATGCGCTTTGGTTACACCCTATCAGTGATGGTGAACAAAACAGGAAAGACGGATTCGGGTTGGCAATACCCGGAGTATGGGAGAATATAGAGTGAAAACAGCAATCTATCATCTACATGCGCTGACCGCGCTGCATGCCGGCACTGGGCAGGGTGTCGGGGTTATCGACCTGCCGGTCGCACGTGAACGCTCGACAGGTCTGCCCATCGTACCGGGCAGCGGTATCAAGGGTGTGCTGCGCGAAGAGTTGCGCCCGGACGACGGGGAGGACAAGACTCAATGGGAGGCCTTGTTCGGCCCCGATAGCGACAGTGCCGAGCGGGACGACGCCAGGCGTTTTGCCGGCGCCTTGGCGATACAGGATGCGCAGTTGCTCAGCCTTCCGGTACGTTCCATACACGGTGTATTCGCCTGGTTGAGTTGTCCGTTCGTGCTACGCCGCTATTTGCGGGACCGGGCTCGGTCGTCGCTTTCGCCGGCGCCAGGCAAGCTCGCGCAGCCCGCTGACGAGAACATCGCCATCAGCGGGAACAGTTGTCTGGCAAGGGACGCTAAGGTTTACCTCGAAGACCTGGATCTTGAGGCCGTCGAAGACATGGATAGCGGCCCAATGGCCTCGTTGATCGCGGATTCGGTGTTTCCGGACGACCCGGAATGGCGGGATCTGTTCATCGAGCGTTTCGCCATCGTATCGGATGCGGTGTTCGATTACCTTGCCGAAACCGCCACGGAGGTGCGCGCGCGGATTCGCCTGAAACCGGATACGCGCACCGTTGCAAAGGGTGGACTCTGGTATGAAGAAAATCTACCGGCGGAAACCCTGCTATGGGGCTTACTGGGATGTGATCGCGCGCGCAACGGCACGCAGAGCGCCGACGAGCTGCTGGACACTTTCCGCCGGGATCTGGAAACCGATGGCGAAACCCGTCTACAGATCGGGGGCAAGGCCACGGTGGGGCGTGGCAACGTGCGCTGGCTACTGAACATGGGAGATTGAGATCATGCGTACACGCTCCCAAACCGATGCCATCCGCGTACTGAAACAGGTACGCGATATCCGGGACGCCGCTTCCACGGACGCTGCCCCCACCGACCTGAAGATACGCTATGCGGCGTTGGCCTATCGTTTTCCGTTGCTGATTCTGCGCAACGGCTTGCAGCAGACCATCGGTTTCCTCGAAGGCAAGGCGGGGAGTGATGCAGCTTCCGCGGAATACTGCTTTCTGAGGCATATCGCCGAGATGCTGGATGTGGATCCGCGGGAACTGAGCGAAGTCATCGCCAACGCCGGCTTGGCGGATTACCGGCGACATACCCGACGCTGCCTGAGCGTCGCAATCTGGTATCGGCGCTTCGCGGAAAGCCTGCTTGGCCTGGACCCAACCGGAAACGCGACGATGGAGGACGAAGATGTCGATACCGATGCGACGACCTGAACTGCCGGCCGGCGTCTGGCAGAATGCCGGCCTGCTTTTCGATAAGGGCTTCTCCGAATGGCCTGTTGACGCACGCGCGCGCGGCGAGGCGATTGGCAAGCATCTCAATTCGGTGGCTAATGTCGGCGTGCCCGGGATCTACAAGGCGGCGCATCGTCGCTGGCTGGCCATGACCCATGCCGATCCCAACGTGGAAAACTGGTTTGGCGGGATCGACGGTCGCTTGTTCATTGGTCTGGGCGACGCGCATGTGCTGGAAACCCAGGTCATGCGACAAGGTATTCATGGCATGCCGATGATTCCCGGTTCGGCCCTGAAAGGTCTGGCCCGGGCCTACGCGGAACAGTATGGGGTAACGCGGGAAGAGGCGGATATCCTGTTCGGATCGCAAGCCACCTCCGAGGATGCAATGGAGGCGGGCTATCTGATATTCCATGATGCCTGGTGGATTT
Organism: Gammaproteobacteria bacterium; assembly: GCA_011330835.1. Taxonomy (GTDB): domain Bacteria; phylum Pseudomonadota; class Gammaproteobacteria; order UWMA-0217; family UWMA-0217; genus HyVt-560. Next base: position 3,911 of record DRPO01000464.1, read on the forward strand.
CGTGGAAAGATCGGAAGAGACCCTACGTCCGGGATATCGTCACCGTGCATGCCGTGGAATACTACCGTCGCGCTGGCGACAGCGACATCCCCATTGACATGGAATCACCGAATCCCAATCACCAGTTGGCGGTTCAGGGTGGTTTCCATTTCGCGATAGAAGGTGCTCCAGCCTGGGCCGGGTTTGGCATGACGATCTTGCGACAGGCGCTGTGCGATAACGGCATCGGCGCCAAGGTCGCCGCCGGTTACGGCTATTTTATCGATGATGAGCATGAATCCCATCAGTGGCAGCGCAAGGCGGCGCAAGCAGCCGAGGCATTGGCGTTACGCTCCAGACAAGCGCGGGAACGCGCGATAGAGGCTGATATCGAGGCATTGTCGAACAGCGAAGACCCGCTGGTGCGCCTGCGAGGATTGCTTACGCGCCACAAGGGTGTCGCCCGGCTCTCGCAAGCGGAAAAGGATACATTGAATGCCGCGGTAAACGCGGCAGCGAGCGCGCTGACCGAAGGAGAAGGCGAGCCGGAACGCACGGCGGAATTCCTGTTGCAGGCGGAGGAAGCCTACAAGCTGAGCTTGAACAGCGCCAAGCGCAGGAAGAAACTGGCCGCGCTGCGTAAGCGCCTGAGGGGCGCAACATGACTACTTGGTTTGTTACCCGGCATTCCGGCGCGCGTGACTGGGCGGCGCGACGCGACCTGAGCGTGGACCAAGTGGTCGAGCACCTCTCGCTGGATGATATAGAATCGGGCGATCACGTCATCGGCACGCTTCCGGTCAACCTGGTCGCGGAACTCAACGAGCGTGGCGCGCGTTACTTTCACTTGGTGCTACCACTGCCGTCCGGGATGCGTGGCCAGGAGATAGACGCCGATACCATGGAGCGCCTTGGCGCCCGTCTGGAGGAATACCATGTCGATAAACGGTAGTGAGAGCGAACTGCTGCAACAGATTCTGGCGGCGACCCGAGAGAGTCTGCTGGCCAACTTCGCATATGATGTAGTGAAGGTCGTGTTCGGTTTCTTGCTTGGGCGCGTTCTTATCGACAAGCTGTATATGACATGGCGTTGGGGAGGATGGAACGTCATCGTGTGGGGAAAAGAGGATGACAAAAGGAAAGAGCTGACCAAACGAAAGCTCTCCCCCTCGGTGGCCAAGCGCATACTCGAAGACGAAACCGAATACTCGGTCTATGTGAAAGGCGTGATTTCCCCTTACATTCGCCTGAACATCGATCCCTGCTCCCCCAGGGCAGCAGAGATCGGCTTGATCCGCAAGGATCTGAAACGCAAGCACATCGTCATCGATATCGATAAGAACCCGCCCACTGGAGAAAAACGGCCCGGCTGAGCTCCAATACTCGCCGGGATCGCAAGTTTGCGACCCCGGCAATGTCTTCCCCGCAATGGGATGCTGTCCTCGAATCCACACCAGAGGGCAGAACCATGCACGATTCCCGCTTCTTCCGCGTCGCCTGGGGCATCCAGCTGCTGACGGGCATCGCGCTGTTCAGCGTGTCGCTGTATATCGAAAACCAGGTCATGCAAGCGTTTCTCGCCGGTCCGCTACTGGCGTTGGCGCTGACCGCCGCGCTGGAAACCGGCAAGGGCGTGGCCATCGTCTGGCATCGCTACATGCAGACCGAGGCCGGGCTGTCCAGCTTTTCAACGAGGATATTCTCCGGGTTGTTCCGTTTCGGTCTCGTGGCCCTGTCACTGATCAGCTCGCTGTTGTATCTGGCCGCTCATCTCGATCGTCCAAACCTGAGCCAGGCCCGTGAACAGGACCGCCGCTCCATCGAACAGACCCGTGAACGCGAACTCACGCGCCTGCGCGCACAACGCGGGACTCGTATCGATGAACTGTTTGCAAGACAGAGCGAAGAGCGTGATGAAGCCTTGCGCCCCCATCACCAGCGTATCGCGCAACTGGAAGCCGAGCGGCGCGCGGAAATGGACAATGTCGTTCACGGCGTCTTCAAGGGCAAGCGCTACCGCGAATTCGAACGCCTGTTGAACGACGAAAAGCGTGAACTCGCCAAGCTTGCGGAGTCGATCGCCCAGCGCCAGCGGCAGGAAGCCGATACCGCGCGGAACCGTCTCGATGCCGGGTTCGATGCCCGTGCCCGGGATGTTCAGGAAAGTGCCAGCACGGCACTGCGGCGGCTCGTCGGCAAAGACTATGCCGAGGACGAACGCGCCAACGATCCTCGCATCGTCGCCTTTCTGAAGATCGCGGAATCCGTCTTCGGCAAAAAGGCAGAACCATTGCAGTTCGTCTTCGTATTCTCGATATTGCTCAGCCTGTTGATGGAGGTCGGCATCGTCATCGCCTTCGATACCATTACCCTGACCGTGCTGGCAGAAATCACCGCCGCGCGGCATGCCGAAGCCATCGAGCAATTCACCAAGACCCAGGCCGCCGGCGTCGCGGCACGCGAAGAACAGCGGCATAAGAGTGAAGTGGATCGCGTCAGGAAGCGCGCGGGGGACACATTGCGCGATGCCGAGACCGCCTATGGCGCCTTCAGGCAAGGCGCCATCTGAATCGAACGTCAGAGGAAGCGTGCCTTTGTCCGGCGCGGGAAACCGCCTGAATTCGCAAGCTTGCAGTCGATACGCAAAGCACCTGTAAAGGCTATCGTAGAAACACCATCAGCGTACCAACGGAGAAAGAACATGAGTGAACAAACCACGCAGCAAACCCACGAAATCGGTGATCTTCCAGCCGAGGCCATGCGCCGTGGCGAAGACAGTGAACACCAAGTCGTCCACGCGATGAAGCGCCACGCAACCCCGGCGTTTCCAATCTTCTACAACCGCAAGGAGCGTCGACTGGTTCAGGAACAACTGGTTGCCGAACTGGCTCAGGGTTTCGAACACCGTCGCAAGGCGGTTGGCATGGCCCTGGAGACACGTCTGCACTCCATCCGCGAGGCCTGTAACCACGTACTGGTCACCGGCAAGACGCATCTGCGCCAACAACGCCTGGAATACTTCGGTGATGTACTGCGACAGGTTGAACGGCGCATGAGTGAACTGGCCGACGACTTTCTTCGCGATGCCGACCAGCGCTTCACACGTCTCGAACAGTACAAGAGCGAAGAGATACGCGCCCGCGAGAAGCAGCGCCTGGAAAAATCGATCGACGGCTTCCTCGGTACCCTCGACAGCCTGATGGACGAATTCAGCAGCATCATCCACGAGCATATCGACCATGGCCGGAACGAAGCATGAACACCTGGCCGATGACCATTCACGAACTGGATGAAGGCAACACGTCATGCGTAGAAAAGCCGCGCTGATCGCCTATGACATCCGTTGCGACAGGCGCCGGAGGCAACTGCTGCGTTGCCTTCGCGCCTGGAGCCTGGACGCCCAATACTCCGTCTTCGAATGCGAACTGTCCCAGCGCGAGGCAGAGGAACTGTTTATCCAGCTGGGGGAGATGATCGATCCGGAAGAGGACGCGCTGCTGTTGGCCTGGCTGGACCCTAAACGTCGCGCCAGACCCTTGACCAAGGGCGCGCGTATCGGTTTTCAGCGCCCCGCGTGGTATCTCGGTTAAAAGCGTGATCGTTTCAGAAATGGAGTATCACCATGAAACACTGGCATCTCATCGCCTATGACATTCGTGACCCACGCCGCCTGCGGCGCGTCCATTACTACATCAGTAAGCGCGCCACCGCGTTGCAGCGTTCGGTATTCGTGGTGCGCGCAAAACCCGTCGAACTGAAAGCATTGCTCGATGGAATCCGCGAGCGCGTCAATGATCACGCGGACGACGTGCGCGTCTATCCCGTCTGGCGTCCAGAAACCTTCTGGACATCGGGCCAACAGGCCGATGCTGTCGCCGGTATGTACGGCGCGGACAGACGTGATGACAAGCAACGCCGGGCAACGGGATTCTTCGGGAAGCTGCTCGCCGGCATCCGCAAGGGAGAAAAGAAATGATACTGGTCATCGACAGAAAGAACAGTGTGCTACGCCATCAGGCCGGTTGCCTGCTGATCGAACAACCCGGCAAACCGCGTCGCCGCGCGCCCCTGAGCCAGATAGAGCAGGTCATAATCCAGGGCAACCCGGTGGCCGAAACCGCAGTCTGGCGCGCGCTGTCCGACGCCGGCGTACCCACCGTCATGTTGCCCACGCGAGGCAAGGGCGCCGTCGCGATGCTTGGCGCCGGGCTTGCCACGCAACTGCCTTTGCGGCGTCTACAACATCGTCTTGCCGACAGACCGCAAGCGGCGTTGGCGCTGGCGCGCTGGTTCATCGGTCTGAAACTGCAAAGTCAGGATCTGTCGCTTTCCGCCCTGGATCCAGATGCCGCGGGCGGTGATGATATCGATGCATTTCGCGCGCAACGCGACGAAGCCCTCATCCGTCTGCCCGAATGCCGGAACATTGACGCCGTCATGGGTCTTGAAGGACAGACAGCGCGCGGCTGGTTCGCCTTGCTCGCCCGGCGACTGCCGTATTGCTGGAAGTTCTCGGGTCGCAACCGTCGACCGCCCCGCGACCCGGTCAACGCCTTGCTGTCACTCGGCTACACCCTGATGCAAGGCGATGTACGCCAAGTCCTGATCGGCAGCGGACTCGACCCTTCACTGGGTTTTCTACACCAGGACTACCCCGGACGCGAGGCGCTGGCGCTCGATTTCACGGAAATCTTCCGTTCCGGCATCGACTGCTTTGTCATCCAGCTGCTTACGCGGGATCAGGCTTTTGACAATGCCAGCTTCTACTATCGCGCAGCCGAAGGCTGCCGGCTATCGAAGGCCGCGCGCCCGTTGTTCTTCAAGGCATGGGCGCAATACCGTGAAAACTGGCCAAGGCCGATAGCCGAGGAAAAGGACTGGCGCAAACGCTCGACCGCGCCGCTGCGCGAACAGATCGGCGGCCAGATAGCGCTCGTTCGTGAATACATGAAACAATTGGAGAAAGCACAATGAGCGCATCCCTGTTGCAACAGGCCATGTCGCCCGAAGTGCTTGATCGCGCCTGGCGGCGACTGCGCAACGAGCATACCCCCTGGGCTGTCGGCGTGGACCGTGACGAACTGCAACGCCATTTGTTCAGGCATACCCTGCGCATGCGCGAGCAGATACTGAGCGGCGCCTACAGACCTCAGCCGTTGCGTCACTTCGCGATGGCAAAGCCTGACGGTGGGCAACGTGTCCTGTCGGCCCAGTACCTGCAAGACAAACTGGCGCAGCGGGCGCTGTTGATAGTGCTGGAGCCCCGCGCCGAAGCGGTTTTTCACGAAGACAGCTACGCCTATCGACCCAACCGCAACGTTCAGCTTGCGTTGGCCCGGGTGCGTGAACGCGTGCGCATCGGCCTCGACTGGCTGGTGGATGCCGATATTCACAAGTATTTCGACACGATTCCCCACAAGCCCCTGCTCAGAGTCCTGAAACCCTTCGTGCGCGATACCCCGGCAATGAAACTGATCGAAAGCTGGATAAGGCATGGCACGCACCATGGCAGCTTTCTCGGCACCCGTCGTGGCATTGCTCAGGGTGCGATCCTGTCACCGATGTTCTGCAACCTCTATCTGAACCAGTTCGATGCCATGCTGACCCGGGCCAATATTCCATTCGTGCGGTTCGCCGACGATTTTCTGTTGTTCGCACAGGAAAGAAGGCAGGCCGAGGCAGCGCGGGCCTTTGCAAGAAAAGCACTTGACCAGCTTGGCCTGACCCTGCATCCTGACAAGACCCGGATCGTGCGGAGCGGACCCAAGGTAACGTTTCTGGGGGAAAGATTGCCCAAGCCCGTGCGTTAGGCCTGAAGCAGATGATCAAGTTGCCTCTATCCCTTTTGATATATTTCCCAACGGCTTGTAACAGGCTGATTGATGGCGGAAAATCCGGAGGGGCAGCGGCTTGAGCATTACCCGATGAATAGGGTATTAAGACGTTGCCGGATGCGCCAAGCGGAACTTCGGACAGGCTTGAGCATTACCCGATGAATAGGGTATTAAGACGGTCAAGTCGATAATATTCTCCATTTTCTTCTCCGGCTTGAGCATTACCCGATGAATAGGGTATTAAGACGGAGAATGACGGCCCCGTCGAGCACGACCTTGCTGGCTTGAGCATTACCCGATGAATAGGGTATTAAGACCTATATCCAAAGCAGCATCAGTAATATTACTTACCGGCTTGAGCATTACCCGATGAATAGGGTATTAAGACGACCCAGTGTGACGTGAGATCGATATTTTCCATGGCTTGAGCATTACCCGATGAATAGGGTATTAAGACTAATCTGG
>DRPO01000465.1 GCA_011330835.1 Gammaproteobacteria bacterium
ATGATTCAGCGCTTCCTCGCGGATGTCCTTCATGACCACGGTCAACCCCTTGCTGGCGGCCTGGTAAGCCACGCCGCCGCCCATGATGCCCGCGCCCAGCACGGCCATCTTGCGAATTCGCGGCGCGCTGGCGACGGCGGCCTTGGCCTTTTTCTTGATCTGCTGGTCGTTGAGGAACAGCGTGACCAGATTCTCCGCCACCGGCGAGCGCGCCATCTCCAGAAATCCGGCGCGCTCGACATCCAGCGCCTCGTCGCGACTCATGCCGGCGGCGGCCTCGATGACATCGACCGCCTTGAACGGCGCGGGATAATGCTTGCCAGCCTTGCCAAAAATCACCGCGCGGGAGGTTTCGAAGGCCATTTTGGCGTCCACCGGCTGCAACAGCAGCGGGCCTTGCTTGCGCTGGCGATGCGCCCGCCAGTCGAGCCTGCCCGCGACCGCCTCGCCGAGCATGGCAAGCGCCGCGTCGCGCAGCTTGTCCGGGCTGACGACGGCGTCCACCGCGCCGACCTTGAGCGCCGCTTCCGGTTTGTTGGCTGTCCCGCCGGCGATCCATTCGATGGCGTTGTCGGCGCCGATCAGGCGCGGCAGGCGGGTGCTGCCGCCAAAGCCGGGGATGATGCCCAGCCGGGTTTCCGGCAAGCCAAGGCTGGCGCTCTCGCTGGCGACGCGGAAATCACAGGCCAGAACCATCTCCATGCCGCCGCCGAGGGCGACCCCGTTGATCGCCGCCGCCGTGGGAACCGGCAGGTCTTCAAAATCATTGAAAATCTGGTTGGTCTGTTTCAGCCAGGCGTCGAGCTTCTCCGGCGGTTGGGCCAGCTTGACGGGGAACTCGGTCACGTCCGCGCCCACGATAAAGCCGGATTTGGCGCTGCTCACCAGCACGCCGCTCAGCCCGTCCTCTCGCCGCAGCGCGTCGACCACGGCGCGCAATTCCCCGAGCGTGAGTTCGTCGAACTTGTTGACCGAACCCTCGGCGTCGAAGACCAGTTCCGCCAGCCCGTCGTCGAGCCAGTCGCAGCGGATGGATTTCCCCTGATAGATCATTGTTTTCTCCTCTCGCTCAGAGATAGGGCGTCAATAGCCACCAGATCGCATACCAGATACGTTTGTAGAGCGGTTTTGTCCGCAGCTCCTCCGCCGTTGCCGGTCGAGCGGCGGCCTGCAAGCGCCGAATATGGCGTTCAAGCTCGCCGCCCAGCGCCTCGCTGTACACCTCCAGCATCAACTCGAAATTGAGCCGCAGGCTGCGCACGTCGAGATTCGCCGAACCCACCAGACTGTAGTAGCCGTCGATCACCAGCAGCTTGCTGTGATCGAAGGGCGGCGGTCCCCAACAAACCTTCACGCCGTTGTCGATTAGACCCGGTAGTATTTTTTTAGTTGCCCAATCGACATAAGGCAAATTGCTGTTTTCCGGCAGTTGCACCACCACCTCGACGCCGCGCAGGGCGGCGGCCTGGAGCGCGGCGGTCAGCTCCGGCGGAGGCAGGAAATAGGGCGTGACGATCAGGATCCGCTTCGAGGCCATGCTGAAAGCCCCCACCAGCAGGTTGATGAGGGTATAGATATGCACCCCCGGCCCATCGACAATGGTCCGGCACAGCATGTCGCCGGCATGCAGCTCGGAAAACAGCCGCGCCGGCAGTCTCTCGCCCGTGGCGAACAGCCAGTCTTCCGCGAACACCTCCTCCATCTGCGCGAGCACCTCGCCGCGCACGCGAAACATCGTGTCTCGCGTCGCCCGCTTCGGCGGCGCGGAACGAACCTGGTGGGCCGCGCGAATGTTCATGCCGCCGGTAAAGCCCAGCTCGCCATCGACGATCAGGATCTTGCGGTGATTGCGCAGATTGATCTGCAACTGCGGCGGCAACAGCTCTGGCGGCAGAAACATCGTCACCCGCACACCGCCCGCCTTCAGTCGCCGGCGGGTGCGGTTGAGGCTGTACCAGGCGCCCACTCCATCGAGCAGCACATAAACCTCGACGCCCCGCCGAGCCGCCGCCGTCAACGCCTCGATGAACGCCCGCCCCGGCTCCCGATCCTCGAAAATATAGACCGCAAGATAAATCCACGAGCGCGCCGCCCCGATAGCCTCCAGCATCGCCGGATAAGCGCCCTCGCCGTTATACAGCGGCTCCACGTCATTGCCGTCCGTCAGCGGCAACCCCGTCACCGCCGCGCCAAGACGAATCTGGGACGCCTTCAATTCGGTATCGACAGCCGCTTCGAGCTGGGGATCAGGCTCCGCCAGCAACGAGGAATGGTGGATCTGCTCCAGCTTGCGGACCCGTCGCCAGCTCCGGTTTACGCCAAACATCACGTACAGCAACGCGCCGACATAGGGCAGGGCGATGTTCACCAGTATCCACAGCAAAGCCGCGCGGGGATCGCGCTTGTGAAGCAGGGCGTGAACCGACGCCGCCAGCGCCAGCAACAAACCGCCCGCGGAGAACAGGGCGAAAATCCAGTGGAGCGTAGAGGGCATCCGGGGGACGGGTTAGCGGAAGAAGGGGCAGTATACCTCTCGCACCCTGTATCCCGATACGCGGTTCCCCCCTCACCCTAACCCTCTCCCCCAAGGGGGAGAGGGGACTATTGGGAGCGCCACCGTAGCTGCGAGAATATATACCTCTCGCGACCAAGAATACCCCATTCAGGCCACGCATCTTTTCGCCGATAGCTGCGTTGTAAAAACTTGACGTAGCGCCACTATGCCTGCGTTTTTACGCCTTGCTCTCGAC
>DRPO01000466.1 GCA_011330835.1 Gammaproteobacteria bacterium
AAAATTAGCGTTTGCTAATATAGAAACCGTGAAACTTTAGTCAAGAACAAATCAAACGGCTACGGGTAAATACGGTCGCTATCTCGCGGAAATTATCGTTGACGGGACGAACGTCATTGCGCTCGCGCAAACCGCCAAAGGCGTTGCCCAAGGACAGGCCAGGGCCTCGATTTATGATGGCGTATCAGAATCGCGCAGCCGCAGGGCGGCGCGCAAGCAGCGGTGCTGGTCGGCGGGGAGCGCGTCGCGGGGGATCAATAGAGAGCGTATCTTGCCATTTTCCCGGCGCAGGTAGAGAACAATAAGGCGGGGGAAAACGATGCTGTGTTCGAGTCGGGCGGTTTCGGCTCCGCCGTCAGCCATTTTCAGACGCCAGCTTTCCGGATTCTGGATGTAGATGGCGCGGACCATGTTACTCGGGGTGAGAAACAGCTTTTTGTATTGCAGCCAGAGGCCTGTAAGGGTCACCACGACGAACAGGGATTTGAGCAGGGGCGTCAGCGGCAGCAGGAGGATGAGAACGGCGGCGAACAGGTGGATGCCGAGAGTCCAGTAGCGCAGTTGCCGGGAAGGTTTGAGGTCGAGGATGGAAGGGAGCATGGCGGCTTGCGGTATGGGTATTCTTGGGCGCGAGAAATATACCTTTCGCGGTCGGGAATGGCGGGTGGTTCAGGCTCGCGGGCGGCGCGATGTCTGTACGCCTCTGCGAACGCCTTTGCCGGCAAGGTGCCGGCGCTCCCAGGGGGGGCTGGGAGCGCCGGCGTCCCGCCGGCTTAACCGGCGATGTCGACGCGGTTCGACGAGCCAAAGATTGTTTCCTCCCACCCATGCGTTCAGGAACGCCCCGGTCGAAAGGCCGCCTGACGTATTTCCCTGGCCAGCGCGTTGATTTCTTCGTCGGTGTCGCTCTCGTGGCCCATCAGCAGCGGCAGGAGTTGCTGGTCGGGGTAGTCGAGCAGTTGCAGGAACAGGCGGGTTTGCTGTTCGTCGAGGTGGTTGAGGCGTTTTTCGGCCCAGGTCTTGAGCAGCAGGTCGAGTTCGAGCATGCCGCGCCGGCAGCGCCAGAGGATCTGGCCTTTGGTGGGAAGCGATGGGGTGTTCATACGGAGCGCTTGAGCATGGCTTTTTTGATTTCGCCGATGGCGCGGGTGGGGTTGAGGCCCTTGGGGCAGACCTGGACGCAGTTCATGATGCTGTGGCAGCGGAACAGTTTGTAGGCGTCGTCGAGTTGTTCGAGGCGTTGTTCGGTGGCCTGGTCGCGGCTGTCGAGGATGAAGCGGGCGGATTGCAGCAGGGCGGCGGGGCCGAGGAAGCGTTGTGGGTTCCACCAGTAGGAGGGGCAGGCGGCGGAGCAGCAGCCGCAGAGGATGCATTCGTAGAGGCCGTCGAGCTTGTCGCGCTCGGTCGGGGTTTGCGGGCGTTCGACTTCGGGTTCGGGGTCGTGGTTGATCAGCCAGGGTTTGGTTTTGCGGTATTGCTCGTAGAAGTTGCCCATGTCGACGATGAGGTCGCGGATGACGGGCATGCCGGGCAGTGGCCGCAGGGTGACGGGTTCCTTGAGGTCGGCGAGCGGGGTCATGCAGGCGAGGCCGTTGAGGCCGTTGATGTTCATGGCGTCGGAGCCGCAGACGCCTTCGCCGCAGGAGCGCCGGAAACTGAGGGTCGGATCCTGTTCCTTGAGTTTCAGCAGCGCGCCGAGCAGCATCATGCCGGGTTCGAGGTCGTTATCCGCCAGCTCGTAGTGTTGCATGCGGGGGCGGGCGTCGTGTTCCGGGTTGTAGCGGTAGATGGAGAAGCGCATCAGTATTCCCTCTTTTTCGGCGGGAAGCTGGGGACGGTCAGCGGCTGGGTGCGCACCGGCTTGTAGTCGACGCTGTCGCTCTGGAGGTGGTAGAGGGAGTGTTTCATCCAGTGGGCGTCGTCGCGTTCGGGGAAGTCGACGCGCGAGTGGGCGCCGCGGCTTTCCTCGCGCAGGATGGCGGATTTGACGGTGGCCAGCGCGCAGAGCATGAGGTTTTCGGTTTCCAGCGCTTCGACGCGGGCGGTGTTGAAGACCTGGCTGTGATCCTGCAATCGGGCATCCTCGCGGAAGCGCCGCCAGAGGGCCTCGACCTTGTCCACGCCGGCCTGCATGGTCTCCCGGTCGCGGTACACGCCGCAGTGATCTTCCATGACCTGTTGCAGTTCGGCGCGCAGTTGCATTGGAGATTCGCCGTCGCTGGTGTCGTCCCAGTGGGCGAGGCGGGCGCGGGCCTGGTCGAGGCTGTCCTCGTTCAGCGGCGGGTGGTAGGGGTTGTCGCGCAGGTAGTCGATCATGCGTTCGGCGGCGACCCGGCCGAAGACGAGGATGTCCAGCAGCGAGTTGCCGCCCAGCCGGTTGCCGCCATGCACCGAGACGCAG
>DRPO01000467.1 GCA_011330835.1 Gammaproteobacteria bacterium
AGCCGTGTTGCTCGCCCTGGCGTTGCAGCCAGGCCTCCGCCGCTTCCTGGTGGACGATGGCGGGCGGCGGTCGGTCGGAGGGATTCGGGTATTTCTCCTTGTACTCGTCCAGCCGCGCTTCGATGATGTCGCGGCGGATGCGGCGCTTGCTGCCGTCATCGGGCTTGCGGGTGACGACAGCGTTGGCGCGAAGTTCAAAGCGCAGCCGGTCACCGGGTTGTAAACAGGGTTCGAAGGACTTGGTTTCGACTTGCAATAGTGCATCCCCGGTCATCGCTTCGCGTGCCGACAGCAGATAGTAGAACGGCGGCTGGCTGGGGCGATCCTCGCGGCGGTAGAGAAAATCTCGCTGCTGGTCTGGTGCGTTGTCGAACAGGTCCCAGATCATCTGGTGTTCGCGAAACGGGCTGGCGATAGTGCCGGCGCGGCATTGGGCGCGGATACCTTGCCGAGTGAAACTGACGCGGCTCAGATACCTCATGATTCTCCTCCTAGCCAGGCGTATTCGTCGCGCGGCGCAAATTGCCAGCGGCGGCGGCTGACGGGCTGGTCATAACGCGGGGCACGGTAGTCGTGTGCGATGCCGGCGTCCATGCCCTGTTCCCAGTAATAGCGTGGCCGAAAGTTTCGTGGACGAGACGAGAACAGGGGCGCCAATCCGGCTGCTACACAATAGCTGTCGAGTGCCGTTTTGAGGTTTTTCGCCGGAATGATCTCGGGGTTCAGCGGCGCGGCGGGCGGGCAGGACTTGCGTCCGAGATAGAGCGGAAACTCTGGGGCGAGCAGCGCCCGTTCCAGCCTTTCCACGCCATACTTCCCGTCATCGGAAATGACCGCGACCAGGCAGAGAGCGTCCTGCCGGTAGCTGCGAAACGACAGCATGGTGCCGAGCTTGGCTTCGCGCAGTTCGTCGCGGCGTGTTTGCAGGTGCTGCTGCTTGCGCGCCGATGGCGGTACCTGGATGGTGTGGAAATCGCGCAATACCAGTCCTGGCGCCAACAGCTTGATAGCAAAACGGCAGGCGTCACGCAGGGCCTGTTGGGCGTCTTCGTCGTCCCGCCGAATGCCTAATGCGGCGGCGATCAGTCCGAGCAGGGCGGAACGCCCCGGATGGTCGTCGCTGGGACGTTCTTGCCCCACAGCTTGTCCGCCCCAGGCGGCAAGCGGCGCATAGAGTTGAAATACCAAGTGCTCTCCCATGTTTACTCCGTAACGAATTCAATGATTTCCCGCAGACTGCCGTCACCGGTTTGGGCATTCAGGCTACGGCGGTCATCGGCACAGTCGCCGTACACTATGTCGAAGTTGTCCTGCTGCGCTTCCAGTTTTTCGATGGCCTTTGCAAGGATGTCGTTGCCTCGTATCGCGCTCAGGAAAGCCACCGACAGGCTACGCGGCTGCTGGCTGCCTTTCTCCGCCAACAGGTACGAGGTATAGGCGCGCGAGGCAAAGCTGTTCTGCTTGCCGGTGGGCGCTACCTTAGCCGCCGCCTCGGTGAGCGCGGCGATGGCTTGGTTTGCAAGGTCTTCGTCGCCTTGCAGATTTTCCACCAGGCGGTCACGATCGATGCAGATGTACTGGTAGAAGACGCCGGAGCTGAAGCCGGCATCACCCATGTGACCAGCGCCCGCGTCTTCCTCATGGGTGTTGAGGTCATCCACGGCGGTAAAGAAATCGTCCTCGATCTTGACCTGGTTGACGGTGATGGCATGCGCTACCTGGGTCGCTGCTTCCACGTTGTAGGCGGGGCTGGATGCCAGCATGCGACCGAAAAGGGCGATGTCTACTGCCTTTGGGTTTTTGCGCAGCAGCTCCAGTTCGTCCTTTCCCGGCTCCCGGTCTTCCTCGGCCAAGGTATCGGCCAGCGTCTCGATGGCTTCCCACTCTTCTGGCGCGACGTGCGCCAGTTGTTCGATCTCCAGTGAGTCTTTTTTGAGCTTGCCGAATTGGCCGGCGATGGCGGCGGCCCATTTTTTCGCCTTGTTCTCCGACACGCCTTTCTGAACCAAACGGTCGAATACCTGTTCGCCAAGCCGCTTGGTACGGGTACCGCGGTGTTCGCCCAAGACCGTTTCGAACAGTTCCGAGGTCCGCCACGCCCGCTTGAGACTCTGCGAGGAGATGCGCAAACGTTCGCTGCCGCCGACGATGGCGGTTTTAGGCCTCCCCAGGTCGTCGCGGTTGAGGTTGGAGGGCGGATAGGCAGTCAGAAGATGCAGCTGAATGAATTGTGTCATTGTCTTGTCCCTTTGCGTAAATAGTTCAAATGATCGGGCTACGGATTACCCATATTCTTGGGTTCGTAGTAGCCCCGCGCCATGCGGTATTGCCATTGCCGCCTGCCCCGATAGCTGTCTGGCCATTTTCTCTGTGCCTGCCAGTGCAGAATCTCGTCGGCAAGTAGTACTGGATTGGCTTTCTTCCCTGCCTGTGCGATGGCGCGGCGCAGATTTTGAAACAGATCTTCCGGCTCTTTCGATGCCAGCAGGCGTTGGAAGCGGAGTTCGCTGAATAACGGGTTATCGTCGCCTGGTTGTTTCGACTGTCCCAGAAGAACAGCCGTCGGATTGTTGTCGTAGTTTTCGACACCGGCCAACAATCCCGCGACTAGCGCCAGTCCTTCTACCGGTTGCTTGCGTAATGCCGGGTTTCGGCACAGGCGGTAGAAAGTGGGTTGCAGCATGATTTCCTCAAGGCTGTCGCAACGGCGCATTCGGGCGCGTTCACCGCGCTGGTTATCTTCATGCAACCGGGCATGCCACTCTGTGATTGCTTGTTGGCTGTCGCTATCTCGTAAAATTGTGCAGTTCATAATGTCTCCTTGTCAGGCCGCCAAGTGTTTCAGCGCCCGGCTGCCGTTGAGATAGTGATTCAGGCCGCCCTTGCCGTCGCGGGCCTTGACCACGCGCTTCAGGTCGCCGTCTTCGTTGAGGCTGGACAGGGCGTACCGATCGAAGAGTTCCCGCGCTTGCTGCTTCAACACTCGGCTCCAGCGCTGGAGTTGTTCATCGATGGCGTCTTCGTCTTCCAGGCAGGCTATCAGCCCGCGTAGCAGAGCGTAGAAGTCCGGTTCGGTGGCGGACCAGAAGTTGGCGTCGATGAAGGAAATATCTCCCTTGGCGTCCTTAGGTCGGTCGAACCAAGCGTTCTTGAGCGCCGACCTGAGGGTCTTTAGCACGTCGGTAGCGGCTTCGATCATCTTCTTCGCCAGCTCTCCGGCATCCTCGCGCCGCTCTTGGTCCAAGTTGAACAGCGGCATTTCCGCCTCGTACCAGCAACGCGCCTTCATGTTGTCCATGTCGTAACCAAAGGACCACAGACGGGGTTCGAAATCGAGTTCGGGTAAGCGGTTCTGGCGCGCCTCGTAGCGGCGCACTACCAAAGCTGGCGCGCGGGTCAGCTTGCCCTGCCGCGCGGTTACCGCCAGGCCCAGCCAGTGGCGATAACCCAACCCGCCGGGCTGGGCCTTGATGGAGAGTGGTTCTTTATCTGCTTCCAGCACATAGGGGGTCAGCGGGTGCTGCCAGTGGCCGGCATAGTTGATGCCGTAGTTCTTTGTCAGAAAACCTGTCGTCAATTCCTCCGAAGGTTCCCCGCTCAGATCGCAGACACCGCTTTTCCCGGCCTCACCCAGACGCATGCGCCGTGGCATGGACCAGTACACCTGCAAGGGATGCGCCTGTTCAGGGTAGGTTTCCATCCCTTTTTTCTCGCTGGTGCGTGTTGCCCCCATCCAGGGGAATATGCGCTCTCGAGACCTGTTTCGGTGATCGCCGGGCAATTCCGCCAGTTCTTCGGCGGTCAGCACGTTTAGCCACAGGCGATGCCACAGACTGCCTCGCTCGTCACCTTCGGGCGGCAACACCAGGGTAGTCAGCGGCCCGCCGCCGCGCACTGATACCCGGTGTCCGACGCCGCCGGAAGGTGCATTGATCTGCAAGGTGAACAGGGCGAGGGCGGCGGAAAATGGCGACAGTTTTTCGATACCACCTCGCTTGACGAAGTGATCTTGGTTGTCGCGCAGGGTCTTGCCGCCGGGTGCGTCGATGAATAGCGCGGCGATATCCTTCTGCTCGCCTTCCTCCAAGGCCAGATCCTGCATGAATGCCGGAGTACCAATCGGGGTGATGAGTTCGAAGGCATCCCGGTAGGAAACAAATGCGCTCTCTAGCAATTCGGCATCGGGAGGGCTGTTCCAGTATCGTCGCCAAGTTTTGATATCCGTGGGTGTAAAGGCCGTTTGCAGCAGGCCAAGCAGTAGTTGGTAGATGGCGCCTCGGAAATCGGCGCGGGTAGCGGTGATGTCGATGATATCTGGTCGGCCAATTTCGTGTGGCGCCAGCTTCACGGAAGCTCCGGGACTCGAAATACCTCTAATCCAAGCGGTAGTCAGCAGATTCACTATTCTGTTCTCCTGATGTTGTGATATCGATTTCAATCCGCAACCAGCGTCTGAGCCGGAACCGGAGCAGGAATCGAATGACATAAGTGCGCATCGCCAGGTCCTATCAACCAGAAACAGATAGCATAATAAGGTGTATATTGGTTGTAGACAAGCGCAATTTTTCAGTACAATGATTTCGGTATCGCTTCCTCGCTCCGTGGGGATGAACCAGTGTAGATTGGTTGGGATATCATTTCCCCACCGTTGTGGGGCGGATCAGCGGGATGGCTCATGTCATCCCGTTGATCTCCAATCCAACATCCGGGTCGTAATCGACCAGGACTTTCTGTCCGCTCTTGTCTTGTCCGAAAGCCCGCCATGTATGTCCATCTTTCACCAATGGCAGGATGAAACTTTCCTCATCGAACAGCTTTTCATGTTCGCGCAGTTGATCCAGCGACTCCCGCAAGACGGTATCCTCCAGTGGCGCCAGTTTGGATAGCTGGTTGACGTTGACACGCAGGCTGGACAGGTCCCAGCGATAACGACCTTCGTCTGCCCAGGGCCTCAATTCCTCATCCTCCCAACGGGCCAGGTAGACAGTCCGGTTCTCGTCACCCAGGCGGGTGGCGATGCGGGCTTCTTCGTCCCATTGCGGGTTGCCGCGATAACCGCTGTCGAGCCACAGGCTGGAGAATTGTCCTGCGCCGCGTTCGCTGAATGCCGTCCCATCGACCTCCGTCTTGGCATCCATCAAGTCTGGAGGAATATCGCCACCGTTGTCGTAGACGAACTCCAGCAGATCGCGGGCGTCCTCGGGCATGCGCCAGCCGCCATTCTCACTAAGCCGCATGGCGGTGCGCCATAAAACCAGAGTGTCGGGGTAGACGTAGTGCGCCTTGGGAAATAGCCCTTTGTACCAGTCGGCCTTGGGTTTTTTGTCCAGCGGTGGCGAAATGACATACAGCAGTGGCGTTCCGCGTTTGCCACGCTGGTGGCGATGTAGGCGCCCGGCGCGTTGGATCAGCAGGTCGATGGGAGCGAGGTCGGAGATCATACGGTCGAAGTCCAGGTCCAGCGATTGTTCCACCACTTGGGTGGCGATCAGTACCCGGCCCCGACGTTGTTCCGGCGTTGAGTCCTTGCCAAATCGATCCAGCATTTCTTGTTCGATGCGCAGTCGGTCGCAAAGGGCGTAGCGACTGTGGAACAGGTGCAGATGGTTGTTGTTCAGCCAGCTCATATCCCGCAATTGCCGCCAAGCGTCTCGGGCATCGGCCACGGTGTTGCGTATCCAGCAGACGCATTCCCCCGCGTCAAAAGCTTGGCAAATGTGATCGAATACGGCAGATTCGTCCTTCAGCAAGGTCACATCGACTCGGCGCGCGACCGAAGAACGGGTAGCGACCGGTTGTTCTGCCACGACTTTATCGAGGGTGGCGTGTGTCAGTAGGGGATAGTTGCCCGATCGCAACGCGGGTATTGAACTCTCTTGAAATGCGCCGACCAGTTGTTGGCGCTGCTCGCGAGTCAGGGTGGCCGAGAGCAGGACGACGCTACCCCCGAGAGCGGCGTGGAACCGGATCAGACGTTTGAGTGGTTCGGAGGTATAGGCGTCGTAGGCATGCACCTCGTCGAGAATCAGCACTTTGCCGACCAAGCCGAGCAGGCGCAGTGATTGGTGACGCGCCGGCATCACCGCTAGCAGAGCTTGGTCGATGGTACCGATACCGACATCAGCGAGCAGGGCTTTCTTGCGGTTGTCCGCCAACCAACGGTTGCACTGGGCGACGATGCTCTCCTCGTCGCCATATCCGTCCCCGCCGGCGTGCGCCGCGAGCAGTGATTGCTGGAAGTCTGTCGACAAATGGCGAGCGCCGTGGCTCAGGATCAGGCTGGGCGTGGGCTCGCCCAATTGGTATAGCTTGCGGTAAACCGTCGCCATGCGTTTATACATGGCATTGGCCGTGGCCATGGTGGGTAAGCCGATATACAGGCCTTGTCCCTGCCCGGCTGTCATCAGCCGGGCGGCGAGGATCAACGCCGCCTCGGTCTTACCCGCGCCGGTAACGTCTTCGAGGATGAAGAGTTGCGGGCCATCGCCAAGCGGAATGTCCAGACAAGCCTTTTGCAATGGCGTGGGGTGATTGAGGTAGCTGAAGAGATCGCCAGGGTTGTGCATCTGGCGTACCGGTGGGGGCAATATGCCTGCCGCTTGCACGGCTTTTTCGGCTGCGGGCAAGGCATGGTCCTGCCAATAGGTCTCCAATCGCATCCGTTTCCCATGAAACGGGAAACGCTCGCTGTCGGAACCCAGCCAGTCGGCGAGTACCGCGATACCAGCCAGAAGCCAGCTCGCGCGACGCTGGCACTGGGTGAAATCCGGATCGTTGAGATAACGTTTCAGGTTCGACACGTCTGGTCGGATCAGATCCCGCCACTCCTTATAAAAATCCAGTGCAGCTTGCTGATCGAAATCGCGGAAATGTGACTTGATGCGTTCTCGCTGATCAGGCTTGTCGGGTGGCCAGCCATGGTGTCCGGTAACCGCCGCCAACCAGAAGTTCATGGTCGAATCGATGAGATCTCGCCATGCTTCGTCATCAGGGTGGAATAACCGTTTGCTGAGGAATTGTTGCCATAGCATCCAGCCCAGGGCGTCGTGACGAATGCTGTAGTTACGCTTGCGAATCTTTTCAGCAGGCCAGAAGGCAAGCCGCAGATCCTCGCGCAATTGCTGAAAGCTCTCGGCAAACTTGCCCAAATCGTGCAGTCCCAGCAGAAAGACGCACCAGACTTTGGCGTCTTCCTCTGGCATTCCCATGAGCTTTGACAGTCGCCGTGACAACTCGCGCCTGCTCTCCAGGAGGGCGCGACCAACCGCCGCCACGTCCAGAGAATGATAGACCAATAGATGAAACGGCTCGGCTTCGGTTTCATCCGAGGGAGAGGTCTTGCCCCAGTAGTGATACTTCCTGTCAATCATCTATTTCCTTGCTAAATCAACTTGTAGTCTCCGCCAGCCAAACCTCGGAACTCCCGTACGCACCCTTCAACCCCTGGCGACGTTGCTCGTCATTGCGGGAATGGCCCCACGGCCTCCTCACACCTTGCCAAGAACGCAATGGCACGCACGCGAGAATCTGACATTCGGCTGGCGGAAAGGCTATAGAATCCTAAGGTAACAGAAATTATAGCGACTGTTTTGCCACGCCAATACAATCGAACCTGCCTGCGTTAAGTCTTTTGGTTGCGTTTCCGTTCGAGACCGCAAGGAGGCGCCGTTTCATGATGGCTAACCCTGTCCGGTTCGGCCGGGATGAACAGGATAGCGGGGGTGCGTATCAGTTGGAGATACCGCGAGGAGATTATTTGTAGATTTCGGACATTTCCTTCAGTTCGCGGCGCACGGCCGCGCGCAGGACGGCGGGGGCGGTCACTTCCACTTCGGCGCCGTATTTAAGGATGTCGCCCAGGAGTTCTTCGTGGCGGTGGTAAGGCAGGCGCAGTTCGTAGCGGCCATCATCCAGCCATTGG
>DRPO01000468.1 GCA_011330835.1 Gammaproteobacteria bacterium
AAGCGACCGACATTGCATCCGCCGCGGGCATAAGGCATAAATAGGACGAATATCAGGAACATACCACCTCACCCGAGCTAATCACAGATGCCCAGTTTCTCTTCCCGAGCCATGATCCAGAGCCCCCAGCAACCGCTGGCGCTGGTCGCGCGCGTCGTGGATTCCCTGGGGATCGGGCTGGCGTTGTACCTGGCGACGGTTGTTTCAACAACGGATGACGGCTGGAGCCGGATTCACGCGTTCTACGCCATCCTGGCCATACTGCTGATGCAGTTCTATTCCGAGTTCTTCAACGTCTACCAGAGCTGGAAGATCAACAACACGCTGCTGTCGCGGCTGTGGATGCAGGGCGTCATCAGCATAACCTGGTTCTTTACCTGCATCACCCTGTTGCTGATCGCATTGCTGTTCGACCAGTCCATTCATTTGCTCGACTGGCATCTGGCGACGTACTGGTTTGTCTTCGCGTTGCTGATTTTCGCGGTGATTCGCTTCGTGCTCAATTTCATTATTCGCGCGTTGCGCAAGCGTGGCGTCAACATTCGCCGCGTCGCAATCGCGGGCGCGGGTCCGCTCGGGCGGTTTACCACCGAGCAAGTGCGCGACAATCCCTGGGTGGGGTACGAGATCGTCGGAGTATACGACGACCGCTCCCAGAAAGATCAGCAAATGGAACCCCTGGTGAACCGGCGCAAGCGGGAAGCCATCGGCGATCTGGAAAAAGGCCTGCCGGTCGTCGGCAACTTCCAGGATCTGATCGACGCGGCGGCGGCGAAGGAATTCGACGCGGTGTTCATCACGCTGCCCATGCGCGCCGAGCACAAGGCGCAGGAGATCATCCGCAAACTGGCTTCGCGGTCGATCGCCGCCGTCTACGTGGTCCCCGATTTCTACTCCTCCGCCTACGAGGCGCATTTCACGCATCTCGTGGACATCAACGGCATGCCGGCGGTCAGTATCTACGAGAATCCGATTTCCGGGCTGCGCTCGATCGTCAAGCGACTGGAAGACATCGTGCTGTCGCTGATCATCATCGCGATTATCGCCGTCCCCATGCTGTTGATCGCCATCGCCGTCAAACTGACATCCAAAGGCCCGGTTATCTTCAAGCAAACCCGCTACGGCCTCGACGGCAAGGAAATCAAGGTCTGGAAATTCCGCTCGATGACGGTGATGGAAGATGGGGCCGATTTTCGCCAGGCGACGCGCAACGATCCGCGCATTACGCCGATCGGCGGCATCCTGCGCCGACTGTCGCTGGATGAGTTGCCACAGTTCTTCAACGTCCTCGGCGGCTCGATGTCGATCGTCGGCCCGCGCCCCCACGCGGTCGCCCAGAACGAGGCCTACAAGAACACGATTCGCGGTTACATGCTACGGCACAAAACCAAGCCCGGCATCACCGGCTGGGCGCAAGTGAACGGCTGTCGCGGCGAAACCGAGAACCTTGAAAAAATGCGCCGCCGGGTGGAATACGATATCGAATACATCCGTCGCTGGTCGCTGTTTTTCGATTTGCGCATCATCCTCATGACGATTCTCAAGGGATTTACCGGGGAACACGTCTACTGATTCGATCGGTTCACGCTATACTGTAACCCATTGAGGACAAGACGGAGCGCCTCGGTCGATTTGCGCATTCCTCCACGGACGGAGAATCGATCCGTACGTTATACAAGCTTGCCAGAAAACAATAACAACAAGCCTTAGCAGGCATCACTGGAGGACAACATGAGAGAGCCAACCCCGATCGGCATCGTGGGAACCGGATTTATAGCCCGCGGCCTCGGCCGACTGGTCATGAACCACCACCCCGACCTGAGGATCGTCGCCGCGCTGACCCGCCGCCGGATCGACGCCATCGACGCCATCGACGACTTTCCGTTGCCGGAAGTCATCACCAACTCGCTGAACGAACTGATCGACAAGTCCCGCCTGATCGTCGAATGCAGCGGCGACCCGATCCACGCCACCGTGGTCATCGAAGCCGCCCTGGCCGCCGGCAAGCCGGTGGTGACGATGAATTCGGAACTGCACGTCACGACCGGCTCCTGGTTTGTCGGCAAGGGTCTCCTGACCGAGGCCGAAGGCGATCAGCCCGGCTGCCTGGCGGCGCTGCACGAAGACATTCTGCAGATGGGTTTCAAGCCGCTGGTCTACGGCAACATGAAAGGCTTTCTCAACCACAACCCCGAGCGGGAAGAGATGCAATACTGGGCGGACAGACAGGGCTTCAGCCTGGATCAGACCACCTCGTTTACCGATGGCACCAAGCTGCAGATCGAACAGGCCTTCATCGCCAACGGCATGGGCGCCACCATTGCCCGGCAGGGCATGATCGGGCCGGCCAACGACGACACAGAGGCCGCCGCGAAAGAGCTGGCCGAGATCGCCAGCGGCATGACGCAACCCATCGCCGACTACGTCGTGTCGCGCGGCCAGGCGCCGGGCGTATTCATCGCCGCTTCCCACGACGAAGCGGAACGCATCGCGTTGCGCAACATCAAGATGGGAGACGGCCCGTATTACGTCCTGCAACGCAACTATCACCTGTGCGCGATCGAGATCGTCAAGACCATCCGCCGGGTGCTTGGCGGGGGTGGCGTCCTGCTGGACAACTCCGCCGCGCCCGAGATCAGCGTGGCCGCCATCGCCAAGACCGCCTTGCGCACGGGCCAGACAATCCGCCGCGGCATCGGCGGCTTCGAGGTTCGCGGCGAAGCGGTGAGATTCAGCGATGCGGCCGGACACGTCCCCATCGGCATCCTTCAGAACGCGGTGCTGCGACGCCCGATCGAACCGGGCCAAATGCTCCGCTGGGAAGATGTCGAATTGCCCGACTCGCGCGCGCTGGACATCGTTCATTCATTGCAACAGACCGCCGAGCACTCACACGAGGACCAGGCGATGATTGCGTAGACGGGATTTGGGGTATACTCCCGCGCCACGACTTCCAACCCAAATCCAATCCATGCAACTAGAATCCACTCCACTGGATGGCGTCAAACTGCTCAAGCCCCGTGTTTTCGAGGATGAACGCGGCTATTTTGTCGAAACCTGGAACTACCGAACGCTCTCGAATCTGGGGCTGGATGTCCGGTTTGTCCAGGACAACGAAAGCCTTTCCCGCAAGGGCGCCTTGCGCGGCGTCCATTTCCAGCTCAAACACCCGCAGGGCAAGCTCGTCAAGGTCGTCCGGGGAGAGGTTTTCGACGTAGCCGTCGATTTGCGCAAGGACTCGCCGAGCTTCGGCCAATGGTTCGGCGCGGAGCTGTCGGAACAAAACAAGTTGCAGATGTGGATCCCGCCGGGTTTCGGGCACGCCTACCTGACGCTCAGCGATATCGCGGTGTTCACCTACAAATGTTCGGAGTACTACTACCCGGACGACCAGTACACCCTGCAATGGAACGACCCCGATGTCGGCATTGAATGGCCTGACCTGGACGGCGCGGAGATGATTCTTTCCGAGAAAGACCGGCGCGGGCTGTCATTCGCGGAGCTGAAAAGGCTGCTCTAGTCCGGCGCTCCCCGGAGCGCCGGCATCTTGCCGGCAAAGGCCTTCGGTATTCCTCTTGTCCTTGTTGCTATACCTCTTGCGATCAAGAATACCCATTCAGGGCGCGCGTCTTTTCGCCGATAGCTGCGTTGTAAAAACTTGCCATAGCCCCACTATGTCTGCGTTTTTACGCCTTGCTCTCAACGAAAATCCACGCTCCCTGAATGGGTATCCTCAATCGCAAGAGGTATATGGGCGACAACTGTCAGTTCAATGACAGTATTCCTCCGCCAGATATTGAATCATCCCCACATCGCCCCAAGATCGAGGGTAATTCAAAACTAACCAACCGAAGGTATCCCGACAATGAGAATGGATAAACTGACCAACAAGTTTCAGCTGGCGCTGCAGGACGCGCAGTCGCTGGCGATCGGTCGCGACCACCAGATGATCGAGCCGACGCATGTGCTGACGGCGCTGCTCGACCAGGAGGGCGGGACGGTCCGGCCATTGCTGAGCAAGGCGGGGGTCAATGTCAATCTGCTGTCATCCCATCTGTCCGAGGCGTTGGACCGGCATCCCCAGGTCAAGGGGGTTCCGGGCGAGGTGCACATCTCGCGCGACCTCGAGCGGGTACTGAATCAGACCGACAAACTGGCGCAGCAGCGCAAGGACGATTACATCTCGTCCGAGCTGTTCGTGCTCGCCTGCCTGGACGACCAGGGGCCGGCGGGAGAGGCGCTGCGCAAGAGCGGCGCCAATCGCGAGGCCATTGAAAAGACCATCGACGAGATGCGCGGCGGCGAGACGATCAAGGATCCGAACGCCGAGGAACAGCGCCAGGCGCTGGAAAAATACACCATCGACCTGACCGAGCGCGCCGAGCAGGGCAAGCTCGACCCGGTCATCGGTCGCGACGACGAGATCCGCCGCGCGATCCAGGTGCTGCAACGCCGCACCAAAAACAACCCGGTCTTCATTGGCGAGCCCGGGGTGGGCAAGACCGCGCTGGTCGAAGGGCTGGCGCAACGCATCGTCAACGGCGAGGTGCCCGAGGGGCTGCGC
Source organism: Gammaproteobacteria bacterium (assembly GCA_011330835.1). Taxonomy (GTDB): domain Bacteria; phylum Pseudomonadota; class Gammaproteobacteria; order UWMA-0217; family UWMA-0217; genus HyVt-560. The sequence continues at coordinate 4,565 of DRPO01000468.1, forward strand.
GACAAGCGATTGCTGGCGCTGGACATGGGCTCATTGATCGCCGGCGCCAAGTTTCGCGGCGAATTCGAGGAGCGGCTCAAGGCGGTGCTCAATGATCTGGCCAAGCAGGAAGGGCGGGTCATCCTGTTCATCGACGAGATCCACACCATGGTTGGCGCCGGCAAGGCCGAGGGCGCGATGGATGCGGGCAACATGCTCAAGCCCGCGCTGGCGCGTGGCGAACTGCACTGCATCGGCGCCACCACGCTGGACGAATATCGCCAGTACATCGAAAAAGACGCCGCGCTGGAGCGTCGCTTCCAGAAGATCATCGTCGATGAACCTTCGGTGGAGGACACCATTGCGATCCTGCGCGGCCTCAAGGAGCGTTACGAAGTGCATCATGGCGTGACCATCACCGACCCGGCGATTGTCGCCGCCGCGACGCTGTCGCACCGCTACATCTCCGACCGGCAACTGCCCGACAAGGCCATCGACCTGATCGACGAGGCCGCCTCGCGCATTCGCATGGAGATCGACTCCAAGCCGGAGGTGATGGACAAGCTCGACCGACGGATCATTCAGCTCAAGATCGAACGCGAGGCGCTGAGCAAGGAAGAGGATGAGGCCTCGAAGAAACGGCTCGAGGACCTCGAGGCCGAGATTCGTGAGCTGGAAGCCGAATACGCCAGTCTGGAAAAGGTCTGGAAGGCCGAAAAGGCGGCGGTGGAAGGCTCCGCGCATATCAAAGAGGAACTGGAACGCGCCCGCATCGAGCTGGAAACGGCACAGCGCGCTGGTGATCTGGCGAGAATGTCGGAACTGCAATACGGCCGCATTCCCGAGCTGGAGAAACAGCTGGCCGCCGCCACCGAAGCAGAGACGCGCGAAACCACGCTGCTGCGTACCGAGGTGACCGAAGAGGAAATCGCCGAAGTCGTTTCCGCCTGGACCGGCATTCCGGTATCGAAGATGCTCGAAGGCGAGCGTGAAAAACTGCTCAAGATGGACGAGCATCTGCGCCAGCGCGTCATTGGCCAGGACGAGGCCATTACCGCCGTCGCCAACGCCATTCGCCGCTCGCGCGCCGGGCTGTCCGACCCGAACCGACCCAACGGCTCGTTCCTGTTCCTCGGCCCCACCGGCGTGGGCAAGACCGAGCTGACCAAGGCGCTGGCCGAGTTCCTGTTCGAC
>DRPO01000469.1 GCA_011330835.1 Gammaproteobacteria bacterium
GGTGTTGACGGCATCCACCGGCACCGCTTTCCGCCGGCCCTGCTTGCGCTGCTGGGCGCTATCGGTATTGGCCGCCCACTCGGCGTCCGCCTTTTGCGGATCGATGGTCCCGTCCGGCTCTGGGGTGATGCGCCCGGTCTTGATCGCCTTGCGCACGGCGGCGTCGGAAACGCCGCGGTGGCGGGCATAGGCGCGGATCGAGATACCCATCGTGCATCCTGTTGATCAAGAAGGAAAATTGTTCGGAATAGGACTTGATAAGCGGGCCGAATGAAGCGTTCATGTCCACACGGTCAAGCACAACGGGAGAGACGAACATGAACGCCAACACCACCGAGAAACGCTACGAAATCACCTTCCCCGGTCAGGCGCCGATGCAGCTGGCCAAGGACCAGATCCTCTCGCCGACCCTGCGCCGGGCCATCGACAACATCGAACGGGAGCCGGCCTGCGTCGGCGTCACCCTGAAAAACGGCATCCAGATCAACGTCGCCTGAGGAGAACGCCATGAGCAGAAAACCCACCGCCATCGACGCCTTCACAGCCAAAAAAGCCGAAATCGACGCCATGCTGGCCCGGCTGCAGGCCTTGAGCGACGACCACTTCCACGTCAGCCCGGACGAGGTGACCTGGGGTCACGTGGGCGATCTCGACCATTACGCTGAGTTACTCAAGCGGATCACCGATTGCGCCTTCCGCGAAGGCGAATATGCCGAATGACATCCGACAGGAGGACAGACCGATGAAACTCACCGCCACCCAGGAACGCATCCTTCACGCCGCCGCCGGACGCCCCAGTGGCGACATCGAGCCGCTGCCGCCCAACGTGAACGCCGGTATCCGCCAGCGGGTGATCGACGGCCTGATGAAGCGCGGACTGATCGAATTCAAAGGCGGCTACCACCGTATCAGCGCGGCCGGCTTTGAGGCCATCGGCAAGGCGCCGCGCTCGGGAAGCTACCGGAGCGGCACCAAGCAGGCGCGAATGATCGAGCTGATGCGCCGGCCCGAGGGCGCAAGCATCGACGAGATCGCCCGCGAAACCGGGTGGCTGCCCCACACGGTGCGCGGCACCATGACCAACGCGCTCAAGAAGCGCCTCGGGATGACCATCGTCTCGCACAAGGACGAGGGTCAACCACGTCGTTACCGGATCGCCTGATCCTCAAGCCTCAACGTGCTCGGGCGCCTCAGCGGACGCCCGGGCTTCCTGTTCTTCGTCACCGAATCGTTCGGCGGCCACGGCGGAGAATCTTTGGCCGCTGCCCTCGAGCATGGCCTCGTTGCCCGTGTATTCCTGCCAGCGCCGCACGATCACGTCCACGTACCTGGGATCGAGTTCAATGAGGCGAGCGCGACGTCCCGACTTCTCGCAGGCGATCAGGGTCGAGCCCGATCCGCCGAAGGGATCGAGCACGATATCCCGCGACTTGGAGGAGTTGCGCACCGCGCGCTCGACCAGCTCCACCGGCTTCATGGTGGGGTGCAGATCGTTCTTGGCCGGCTTGTTGAAGAACCAGACATCGCCCTGGTCCCGCGCGCCGCACCAGTAGTGGTCGTTGCCCTCCCGCCAGCCGTAGAGGATGGGCTCGTA
>DRPO01000470.1 GCA_011330835.1 Gammaproteobacteria bacterium
ATAGCCGGATCGGGGAGAAGTTCAAGCGCGGAACGGATTGCGACGATCAGTTTCCGCCGTGAGTCGCCTTGCTGATGTAATGTCGTGAAATACGAATACCTCTGGGGCAGCGCCTTCATCCAGTCGGGGGCGTCATCCTGAAAATGCTGGCTTCAAGATCCGTAGGCCTGATAAGCCGAAGGCGCATCAGGCATCGCTGACTAAAGGCGCATCAGGTCGGCAGAGCGGCTTTTCGACTTCTTCGCGTTTTTGCCGGGAGACCAGTTGCTCGATCAACGTCAGCGCGAAATCCATGGCGGTTCCAGGGCCTCGGGAGGTGATGACCTTGTCATCGACCACGACGGGGTCGGCGCTCAGTTCGACAGAATCCAGTTTGAGCGGCTCCAGGGCGCCGGGATAGGCGGTGGCCTTGTGTTTTTCGAGCAATCCGGCCCGGGCCAGCACCTTGGGGGCGGCGCAGATGGCGGCGGTGTAGCGGCCCTGCTCGCGATGGCGCCGCAACAGTTCGATGATTCTGGGGTCGTCGCGCAGATGGTCGGCGCCGGGGAGTCCGCCGGGCAATACGATCAGGTCGAAGTCGTCGTTGATCACCGCGTCGATGGTGGTGTCGGGGATCAACACCGTCTTGCGCGAGGCGACGACCGGCCCGTCGGTCAGTCCGGCGGTGACGACTTCGATTTCGGCGCGTCGCAGCAGGTCGATAATGGTGACGGCTTCGAGTTCTTCACAACCCTGAGCAAGGGGGACGAGCACTCTGGGCATGTTTGTTCCTCCTTCAGCGTGACGTAGCGGCTGACCGGAACCAGCTCATGGCCGGCGGCCCGCAGTCTGGGAATGAACCGTTTCAGCGCCCTGATTGTAGCAGGATGGGGATGGCCTATCGCAAGCGCCAACCCCTGTTGATCGACGATTTGCAGCAGACGCGCCAACTGCCCGTTGAGCGTCTCGTTCTTGTCGGCGTCGGGATCCAAGAACACGTCCCGGCTGGCGTGGGGAATGGCGTAGCGGGCCGCGGTCAGGGCCGCGACGGTTTTGTGGTGAGTGCGGCTGTCGATAAAAAACAACGCCGGGAATTCCGCCAGCACATCCATCAGCCAGTCCATCGGTCGCTGGCGCTGCGTCAGCAGGCTGCCCATGTGGTTGTTGACGCCAACCACGGCGGGATACTCGGCGAGTTCGTCGCGGATGCGGTTCTTGAAAGCCTCCTCGCTCATGTTCAGCGTCAGCTCGTCCGGTTCGCCGGGGGGCGTCCGCGTTAGCGCCTGCATGGGCAGGTGCAGCATGATTTCGTTGCCGTTGCGGTTGGCTTCTTCAGCCAGTTCGGCGCCGTAGGGGGTATCGGGAAGAATGCTGATGGATATGTCGGGGTCAAGGTGGATAGCGGCTTCGCCCCAGTGCTGGCTGTAGCCGATATCGTCAATGATGATGGCGATTTCGCCCGCGCGCGAGGGGGGCGGCGTCAGGCTCGCGATGACCGCCAGCAAGAGCCAGGCGATCATCGCGACCAGGCCGCGACGCCGGGTCCGGGGATGATCCATGCGAGGCTCCTGTCTTGCCAGCCAATAACGGGCGGCGGCTCGCGCCGCCCGATGGTATTGCGCCGGCCGTTACTTCTTTTCCGCTTGTTCCAGCAGCACCATGCCCTTGAGGAGGTTCAGCGTCTGGTAAAGCACGAAGTCTTCCTTGTACAGCGGTTTGTCTTCCTTGTCGGAATCGCTCTTCGCGGAGTCGTCGCCATTCTTTTTGGCTTTTGCCCGCTCCCGTTTCCTGGCTTCTTCGGCCTCTTTCTCCAGAATGCCTTTCAGATGCCCGGACAGATTCGATTCCTTGATCGGATCGAACTTGCTGGTTTTCTTCTGCTTGATTTCAAGACGTTCCAGCAGAATGTCGGGATGGATGCCGTCCGCCTGGATGGAGCGCCCCGATGGCGTGTAGTAGCGCGCGGTCGTCAGCTTGAGCGCGCGGTCGTCCTTGAGCGGCAGAATGGTCTGCACGGAGCCCTTGCCGAAGGTCTTGTCGGTGCCGACAATGATGGCGCGCTTGTGATCCTGCAACGCGCCGGAAACGATCTCGGAGGCGGACGCGGAGCCCGCGTTCACCAGCACGATCAGCGGGGCGCCATCGAGCAGATCGCCCGGCGTGGCGTCGTAGCGCAGCTCCGAGTCGGCCACCCGGCCTTCGGTGTAGACGATCAATCCCTCGTCGAGAAAGGCGTCGGAAACGCCCACCGCGCCGGTCAGCACGCCGCCGGGGTTGTTGCGCAGGTCGAGAATCGCGCCCTTGAGGCGGCCGCCAGCCTTCTCGGACAGTTCCTTGATCGCCTTGCGAAGCGATTCGGCCGTCTTGGACTGGAAGGTCGTGATGCGAAAATAGCCGTAGCCATCGTCCAGCAGGCGACTCTTGACGCTCTTGACGTGGATAACGTCGCGGGTCACGGTGATCTTGAGCGGCTTGTCCTCGCCTTCGCGGATGATGGTCAGCGTGATGTCGGTGCCGCGCTTGCCGCGCATGACGTCCACGGCTTCATTGAGCGTCATCCCCTTGACGGGTTTGTCATCCAGCCGAATGATCAGATCGCCGGCCTTGACGCCAGCCTTTTGCGCCGGCGTGTCGTCGATCGGCGAAATGACCTTGACGAATCCGTCTTCCATGCCGACCTCGATGCCCAGGCCGCCGAATTCGCCGGTGGTGCCGATTTGCAGATCGCGGAATTCTTCCTTGTTCAGGTAGGCCGAATGAGGGTCGAGTCCGGAGAGCATGCCGCGAATGGCGTTTTCGATCATCTCCTTGTCATCGACAGGCTCGACGTAGTCATTCTTGATGCGCGCATAGACATCCGAGAAGGTGCGCAGTTCCTCCAACGGCAAGGGCTGCAACGTCGTCGATGACGAAGACGACTTGTCGGCGACGACCGTGTAGACGGTGCCCAGCGGCAAACCGAAGGCAATACCCAATACCAGTCCCAATACGATTTTCGATCTGGATTTCATCCGAAGCTCCATGAAATTTAGCCTAGCCCGCGATATCGAGAGAAATGCGGATCAGCGATTATAACGTGAATCCATCCGGCGAAGGCTATAAACAAGTACAAAAAAACCATTGAGTTGCGAATCAGGCCACATGAATGGCGTTGCAGCGGGAAATTGGCCGCATCAGCGTTTGCACCACTGTCGGGGGTCCAGCGGCGCCGCCTTGTGGCGGATTTCGAAATAGACGCCGGTCTGGCTTGCATTGCCGCTGGTTGCGATCACGGCCCCCGGAACGACCTCTTCGCCTTCCTTGACGGCCAGTCGGCGGTTCTGGCCGTAGAGGCTCATGTAGCCGCCGCCATGATCGATGATCACCAGTCGCCCAAATCCGCGCATTTCATCGGCGAACACCACCCGGCCTCCCGCCACCGCGCGCACCGGCGCGTTCGCCGCCGTCTCGATGGTCACGCCCGGCAGCCGCGACTTGCGCACCTTGCCCTGGACGGGCCAGCCGAGCTTCCCCTTGAGTCGCCCGAAACCGGTGTCCTTGAGGACCGCCGAGTGCTCCGACTGATAGCGAAGCTGCTCCATCAGCTTGCGCAGCGCCTGACGATTCCGAACCAGTTCGCCAACCTTTTCTTGGTCCCGTGTCTGCTGCGTCGTCAGGGCGGCGAGAGCGCGTCGTTGTCGCTGGCGGCTCAAAGCCAGTTGCTGGCGCTTGCTTTCGACGGCCTGTTTGAGTCCGGCCAGCCGCTCGGTTTCCCGATCCAGCTCGGCGCGCAGTCGGCGCAGTTCGTTCGACTCCTCGCTCAGTTTGGCAACCAGCGCCTGGCGAGCGCGCAGATAGTCGCTGAAATACTGCTGATTCCGCAAATATTGCCCCGTGGACGCCGCG
>DRPO01000471.1 GCA_011330835.1 Gammaproteobacteria bacterium
AAGAAAATCGCGACAGTTTTCAAGCATGGCAACCTGTCGGGCAAGACGATACTGATCGAAGGTCATGCGGACGCCAGTGGGTCGGAAACTTACAATCTCGAATTGTCGAGAAATCGTGCGGATGCCGTGCGGCGCTTTCTTGAGCAGAACGAGCAAGTCGACAACCTGAACTTTTACGTTGAAGGGAAGGGGGAGAGCGACCTTTTCAACCCACTGGATCCGTATGCAGCCGAAAATCGCCGAGTCGAGTTTGTCGTTGGCGCCGCTGGCGGTCGGAAATAGCGTGGTGAAATCCCCGAAGGCGGTTCAATGTTTCCCGCCGCCCTCGCAGGCCGGAGATTCCGGAACCGGCGCGGCGCGCTCGAACCATTCGTCCGGCGTATAGGTGTGCAGCGCCAGGGCGTGAATCCGTCCGGCCAGTTCTTCCTTGAGAACGTCGTTGACGAGGCGGTGTCGCTTGATCAGCGGCAGATCCTTGAAACGTTCGGAAACGATGGTGACCTTGAAATGCGATTCCGTGGCCGGCCCGGAATGCATGTGGCTCTCGTTGGCGATTTCCAGGTGAACCGGCTCCAGGGTCTGGGTGAGTTTTTGCTCCATCTGACTGGCGATGCTCATTGGGTATTCTCCGTGAATCTGGGGGAATGACAATACGCGTAGGGTGCTCGTTACGGCCCGACAAGGCAAGTTCCCGACCTCAATGTCGGGGGCGCGGGCTCACAATAATTCCGCTGGCGACAGATGGTCTCTCCCACCTTTTGCCCTGTGTCTGATAAAGTAGCGCAGTTTTGTTTCAGGGAAATCGGGAATGACCAGAAAGGTAGATGTGGCGATCATTGGCTCGGGCACCGCGGGGCTCAACGCGATGGGGCAGGTGCGCCAGGCCGGGAAGAGTTTTGTGCTGATCAACGGCGGCGAGCCAGGCACGACTTGCGCGCGGGTTGGCTGCATGCCTTCCAAGGCGTTGTTGCAGGTTGCCGAGGATTTTCATCGGCGCAAGGTTTTCGACCGGCACGCGATCAGCGGCGGCGAGGGCCTGAGCGTCGATCTCGACGAGGCAATGGAGCATGTCCGCGATCTGCGCGACATTTTTGTCGATCGGGTGCTGGGCAATTCCACCGATAACCTGGGCGAAGAGTTTATCCAGGATTACGCCCGTTTCGTCGCGCCCAACCGGCTGGCGGTCGGAGATGAGGAGATCGAGGCCGATGCAATCGTGATCGCGACCGGTTCCACGCCGATCGTTCCAGAAGCCTGGCAATCGCTGGGTGATCGCATTGTCACGACCGATCAGTTTTTCGAGATGGAGACGCTACCGGGCTCGATGGCGGTGGTCGGGCTGGGCGTGATCGGTCTGGAACTGGGGCAGGCCATCAGTCGTCTGGGCGTCGAGGTGACCGGCGTCGATGCGGCGGAGGTGATTTCCGGGCTGGCCGATCCGGTGGTGAACCAGAGCGCGATCGAGTTGATGTCCGAGGAATTCCCGATGTGGCTGGGTCAGCCGGCGGAGCTTTCCGCCGAAGGCGACCGTCTTCGGGTTCGCGCGGGCGACAACGCCGTCGTGGTGGACAAGGCGCTGATCAGCGCGGGGCGTCGTCCGAATCTGGATCGCCTCAATCTGGAGGCGCTGGGCGTGGAGCTGGATGAGAACGGCATTCCCCCCTACAACCCCAACACCATGCAAGTTGCTGATCTGCCGATCTATATCGCCGGCGATGTCAACGGCGATCTGCCGATTCTGCACGAGGCTGGCGACGAGGGACGGATTGCGGGCTACAACGCCGCGCGACGCGCTTCGGAAGCCTTCGAGCGCAAGACGCCGCTGGCGATTACGTTCTGCGACCCCAATATCGTCACCGTCGGCGCCTGCTGGTCGGAGCTGGAAGGCCGCGACGATGTCGCCGTGGGCGAGATGCCGATGGGGCCGGTTGGCCGGGCTCTGATCATGGCCAAGAACAAGGGCGTGATCCGGGTCTATGCGGAGAAAGCCACGGGCCGGTTGCTGGGCGGCGCGATGATCGCCGTCAAGGGCGAAAGCCTCGGCCATTTGCTGGCCTGGGCGATCCAGCAGAAGCTGACCGTCGCTGAAGCGCTGCAACTTCCGTACTATCATCCCGTTATAGAGGAAGCGTTGCAGGGCGCGCTGAACAATCTGCTCGGGCAGGTGGACGCCAAGCCCAACGCTCCCGCCGGACTCAAGCGAAAGGCAGACTGATGGATACCGATTCCCTGAACAAGGAACAGCGGATCATGATCGCCATGCGCAAGACGCTGGCGAAGATCGTCCGCGACACCACACCCTCGTCGTCGCTCCACCAACGGCCGCTCAAGGACGACACGATTGAAGACATTCGTCAGTGTTTCAATCTCATTTCCGCCCGCGAGCGGGAACTGGCCGAGGCGCAGGGCAAGACGCTGAATGAACGACCGCGTTACGCCGACGAGGAAAAAACAACCAACGTATTGAAATTCAAGGGTTACAAGCCCGCCGAAGACGCAAAAGAAGGCGAATGAAGATGAGTGAAACAACTGAAGACCGTCGGCTGATGCTGACGCAAAACGTCATGAACATGCTGGAAAGCTGGGGCCTGACGCTCGAACACATCAAGTCGATCATGGGGCTGGATACGCCGCTGCGGCGGATGGATCGCTATCGCCGGGAAGCCCCTTTCCCCGACGAGCCGGAAGTCAACGAACGGCTGGAGCATCTGGTCGGCATCGTCGAAGGGCTGCACACCGCCTATCCGCGCAACCCGGCGATGGCCAAGGTCTGGCTGCAGCGCCCGCATCGCAAGTTCTCCCGGAGAGCGCCGCTCGAAGTCATGGTTTTCGACGGCATGGAAGGGCTGATCTACGTCCGCGCCGAGGTCGATTGCACCTTTGCCTGGGAGGCCACCAATGACGGATTTCGCGACGCCGCCGGAAATTTACCCCACTGAGTCCATACTGCCCGCGACCAGCCGGTAGGCGCCGCCCCTATGACATAAGGGCAATTCCCGATCGGGATGCCGACGCGCCTTGGAGCGCCAGCATCCTTGCTGGCAAAGCGGCCAGTACATCCCCACCGGGCGCCAAATGTCCCACTAACATCAGGGGCGTCATCCTGGCGCCATCAGAGTCGTCATCCCGGCGAACGCCGGGATCCAGATGAGAGGCCTGACAAGCCCAAGGCGCCATCAGGCAGTGAAAGATTTATACCTCTCGCGACCAAGAATACCCCGTTCAGGCCACGCATCTTTTCGTCGATAGCTGCGTTGTAAAAACTTGACGTAGCGCCACTATGCCTGCGTTTTTACGCCTTGCTCTCGAC
>DRPO01000472.1 GCA_011330835.1 Gammaproteobacteria bacterium
CAGCGACGGCCTGACCGCCGCCGCGATCCATGGCAACAAGAGCCAGGGCGCCCGCACCCGCGCGCTGGCGGATTTCAAATCCGGCAAACTGCGCGTACTGGTCGCCACCGACATCGCCGCGCGCGGGCTGGATATCGATCAGCTTCCGCATGTGGTGAATTTCGAATTGCCCAATGTGCCGGAAGACTATGTGCACCGCATCGGGCGCACCGGACGCGCCGGCAACGATGGCGAAGCCATGTCGCTGGTCTGCGTCGATGAAAACAAGCTGCTGAAGGATATCGAGCGACTGCTCAAGCGGGAAATCCCCAAAGTGGTCATGCCCGGATACGAGCCCGACCCCAGCATCAAGCCCGAACCGGTTTTCAAGAATCGGGGCAACGGCGGCGGACGGCGAAACAATCCGGGAAGCGGCAATCGCAACAAAACATCGGGCCGGTCGCGCGGCAATAACGCTTCCGGCAAACAGCGCCGGGGCGGCAATGGCAACCGCTGCCGTCGCGAGGCTGCATAGCTAGCCCACATTTCTCACGGGATCGCGTAATTATCGCGCAGAGATTTGATTTCACAGTGGATTTTCTGACTGACCGGAATACTGATTGTCTTTCCGAAGGCAGAAAATCCGCTGTGGAATCAAAGATCAAGCGAGAATCGGCGCATTCCGTGAGAAATGCGGGCTAGCTGTCTATTCATCCACTTGAGTACAGAACCGTGCTGACAACCGCTAACCTCACCATGCAATTCGGCGACAAACCGCTGTTCGAAAACGTCTCCGTGAAATTCGGCGACGGCAATCGCTACGGCCTGATTGGCGCCAATGGCTGCGGAAAATCCACGCTAATGAAGATTCTCGGCGGCGATCTCGAGCCCTCTTCCGGCAGCGTCTCCCACGCCCCTGACGAACGCCTGGGCAAGCTGAAACAGGACCAGTTCGCCTACGAGGAATACAGCGTCATCGACACCGTCATCATGGGGCACGAAGAGCCGTGGGCGATCAAATCGGAGAAGGACGCGATCTACGCCAACCCGGAAATGACCGAGCAGGACGGCATCCGCGCGGCGGAACTGGAAGCGGAGTTCGCCGAAAAGGATGGCTATACCGCCGAGGCGCGCGCTGGCGAACTGCTGCTGGGCGTCGGCATCCCCACGGAACAGCATTACGGCCCGATGAGTGAAATCGCCCCCGGCCTCAAGCTGCGGGTGCTGCTGGCCCAGGTGTTGTTCTCCGAGCCGGACATCATGCTGCTCGACGAGCCCACCAACCACCTCGACATGGAATCCATCGAGTCGCTCAACCTGGCGCTGGAAAATTACCCCGGCACCTTGATTTTCGTCAGCCACGACCGTGAATTCGTCTCCTCGCTGGCCACGCGAATCATCGAACTGACGCCGACCGGCGTCGTCGATTTTCATGGCGGCTACGATGATTACCTGGACAGCCAGGGCAATGCGCCCGGGAAAAAGCATCCACCGGCAGAAAGGAAAAATGATCAGGAAATTCTGAATTTCCCGCGCGGAAACGAAGACTGATTAGCTTGTCGGTCAAGCCTCCGAGGATCCGATCTTGTACATGCTCCAGGAATCTCCCAGTAACTCACCCGCCTGGAAAGGCCTCAGGCCCTTTTGCCGAAATATTTCCGCATGCAGATCTTGAAAGTAGACAACATAGATCAATTGACGGTATTTGTGTTGGAGATCCAATACTTTCTGTACAAAACTCTCAACCAGCGGGGCGGTAAACGGGTTGTAGAAGAATATAACCAATGGCTCATCAGGCAGATCGTAACTCAAGGCGTCGGAGCATACCGATCTGATGTTCTTGCATTTCTTCTCGGCGTCTGGAAACTTCCTGATGTTCTCCTCGGCAATCCGATGCCACTCCTCAACGAGCTCGACGCCGATGACTTCCTTGAAAGGATAGCTCGAAGCGAGAAGCAGGGCGCGCCCTTTCCCGGAGCCAACATCAATAAACACAAACTCTGAATGGTCGATATCAAGCTGGTCGAACAGCTCCATGAATCCGCGCCAGTTCACCGCCTGATAGCCATGCCCGTACTTCCAGCTCTGTCCATCGAGACTGACCTCGCTTAGATCGACCACGCCGCTCGTGTCTATACCCTCATATTCCCGGTCAAACTTGTGGATCTGGGATCTCCCCTTGCTTCTAGGGACAAAAGCGGATCGCATGATGTCTCGCGGATCAGAGGTCATCAAATAGCGTACTGTTCCCTTCAGGCCCCGCGTCGTCAAGGTCTTGTTAACTTTTCTGAAAATCACTGGCATCATCGTCTTTCGACCTCCTCGGACAAACTTCGGGACAATTGCTTAGCAACCAAGTAATGTGACTGAGTATCGAACGATGTGTTCCGTGATCTTGTTACCGTATTGTAAAAAATGCGCCGCAGACTGTACTAGCCGAGACTGTATATACCTCTCGCATCAATGCAGAATCCGCCCCGAAAACGCATCCAGCGACCTGGGCTGACCAATCCCGTACCCCTGCGCGAAATCGACATTGAGCTTTGACAATTCGCCCAGAATCGCCTCGCTCTCGACATATTCAGCGACGGTCTGGAGTTTCATGGTATGCCCCACATCGTTGATGGCGCTGACCATGGCGCGGTCGACATCGTCGGTAAGAATCCCCTTGACGAATCGGCCATCGATCTTGACGTAATCCACCGGCAAAACCTTGAGATATTCGAAGGAACTCAGACCAGTGCCGAAATCGTCCAGCGCGAATCGGCAACCCAGGCCGCGCAGCGAGTACATGAAGCTCTCGGCTTCGGCGAGATTCTGGATGGCGGCTGTTTCCGTCACCTCGAAACACACCGCGCCGGGCGGCACCTTGTACTGCTGAAACAGCGCCTGGATATATTCCAGAAAACCACCGTCGCAAAAAGACAAACCGGACAGATTGATATTCATCACCACGTTTTCGGCATGGCCGGTTTTTTCGTACCACTCAAACGCCTTGCGGATCACCCAGCGATCCAGTTCGGGCATGAGGTTGTAGCGCTCCGCCGAGGCCAGAAACTCCTCGGGAGACAGCATGGCCCCGTCGCCATCGCGCAGCCGCAGCAGAATCTCGATCTTGCGCGTTCGCGTGTTGCTGGACTCCCCGATGGGGACGATATCCTGGTAGTGCAGGGCGAAATCATCAGCCGCCATGGAGCCTTTCAGCCGCGTCGCCCAATTCATTTCCTGGCGTCGGCGCGCGAGTTCCTGATCGCCATCGGAGTGAAGACGAATGCCGTCGCCGCCACGCTCCTTGGCCAGATAACAAGCGACGTCAGCGAGTTTCATGAGGTGATGAATTGAAGCGTAAGGCGGCGCGACCGGGACGATGCCAATGCTAACGCCGATCTCGAAAGTGCGGCCTTGCCAGACGAAGCGAAACTTCCGGGCGCTGTCCCGCAAGGCGCGCGCGACCTTCATGCCGCGCTCGATGGAACAATCCTTGAGCAGTACGCCAAATTCATCGCCGCCCAGGCGCGCGAGGATCGCCTCGTTGTCGAGGCAGGCGCCAAAACGCGCGGTCAGTTGACGCAGCAACTCGTCGCCGCAATGATGGCCGCAAGTGTCGTTGACCAGCTTGAACTGATCAAGGTCCAGAAACATCAGGACATGCCGCGCCCCGTCATCGACAGCCCCCGCCAGCATGCCTTCAAACCGGTTCTCGAACTCCCAGCGATTGTAAATGCCGGTCAGGTCGTCATGGCGCGCCTGGAATTCGATCTCCTTGCGCAACTCCTCCTGCTCGGTGACTTCGCGCAGAACCAGAACATGGCCAAGAATATCGCCGCCGCTGTCGATGGGCGACACGTTGAATTCGACCAGCCCCAGATCGCCATTCCGGGAGCTGTATTCGACGACCAACCGCTCACGCCGCGACGTGTCGCGCTGGCGGTAGAAAAACTTCAGCGGATCGCGAATCCAGCCTTTGCGCTCATCGATCCGGATAACCAGCACTTCGTTCAGATGTACGCCGCGCGCATCCTTGCTGCGCCACCCCGTCAACGCCTCCGCCCCGCCATTGAGAAACTGCACCCGACCATCGGCGCCCGTGGTCACCACTGCGTCGCCAATCGATTGCAGGGTCACCTGCGCCCGTTCCTTTTCATGCAACAACGCTTCCCGGGTTAGATGACTGCGGGTAACATCGAGAAAATATCCGTCGAAAAAGCTGATTGTTCCCTCTGAATTGAAAACAGGAACAATATAGTCATATATCCAGCGATACTCGCCATCTTGACACCGCAACCGGTACTCCTTGCGACAATCGGTGAAATCTTCGCCATCGGAAAAATCGCAACGGCCCGGGGCGATGCCTTCAACATCATCCGGGTGAACCAGGGATTCCCACCGCTTTCCCGCCAATCGAGCCGCGTTGTATCCAAACTGGTAGATGTTTTCCGATATCCAGATAATCTCGCGCTGATCGCCCTTCCGGCGGAACCGGTAAGCCACCACCGGCCCATCGAGAAACAGCCGAAGCGTACGATTCAAATCCGATTCAGCGGTGCTTTTCTTGACCGCCTCATGGTGAAGGAAACGCTCCGACAACTCGATTTGCCGCCTCAACAGCGCATTCTGGACTCGCTCCCGCAATGGGTTGAGCAAGTGCCG
>DRPO01000473.1 GCA_011330835.1 Gammaproteobacteria bacterium
GCGGGGCGATCCTGTTCGTTTCGGCGTTGTTGCTGGTGGTCAACCTGCTATTCAGTCATTTCAGGGCGAAGGCCGCGGAGCGACCGGAAATGGTCTATGCCGAGGCGATTCATCCGACGCTGAAACTGCCGGCCTTGCTGAACGGTTTCGGATTCTGGGTGGCGGTCATCGCTATCTACATGATCGCCAGCTACGGTTATCCCATTCTCCAGTTTTTCCTGATGGAAACGCATGGAACCTTTCCCTGGAGTATCTGAAGATGAATAAAAGGATTGTGAGATTGTTTCAGTTCGCGGGGTTGCTCGCCGGATTGCTGATGGCTGGCCAGGCGTTTTCGGCGGCTTCGTCGAATGTCGTGTGGAACAAGGAAACCCGCGCGCTGATCGCCAATGCCGACGTCGAACAGGGCGCCGAAGACGCCAAGGTCTGCAACGGCTGTCACGGCAAGGACGGCAACGCCGAGCTGGAGGAGAACTTCCCCTATCTCGCCGGGCAACGCGCCGAAGCGACCTTCAAACAGATGATGGATTACAAGGACGCAACGCGCGGGCATGGCATCATGCAGAATTTCGCGACCATTCTGACGCCCGAGCAGATCGCCAACATCTCCGTTTACTACTCGCGCCAGGCGCTGCCGCTGGCCTCCGTGGATGAGGCGACCGACGCCGCCATCAAGCTGGCGACCCAGGGGGACGGCGATCGTCTGTTACCCCCCTGCGCGGCCTGTCACGGCGACAAGGGTCAGGGTTCGGCGGTCGATATCCCCGCGCTGGCGGGCCAGAACCCCAGCTACTTCATTACCATCATGCATACGTTCAAGGCCGGAACCCGGGCCAACGATCTCTACAACCGGATGCGGATCATCGCCAGTTCGTTGACCGACCAGGAAATCGAGGAACTGGCGGATTACTACGCATCGATCGGCACACCGGAAGAGGACGAGGATGAAGACGAATAAGCGTTCGCGTGAGAGCGGCATTGCCGACGAGGCCTGGGTCGCCTGATGCGCCTTCGGCTGTCATGCCTGCAAAAGGCGACACAATCTTAGACCCGATAAGCCGAAGGCGCATCGGGCATTGCTGACGGCGCCTGGATCGCTGGATGCCTCTTCGGCTTGTCAGACCGCGAGCAAGCCCCGCCCAATCCGTTGACCGAACGCTTGTCGCCCTTGTCCAGCATGACGCCCCACAGTCTCTGTTTTCATTGCGGTTTGCCCCTGCCGGCGGGCGAGGCGCCATCGCTGGATTTCTCCGGCGAGCAGCGGCGGTTCTGCTGCGAGGGCTGCAAGTCGGTTTGCCGGGCGATCATCGATTCCGGCAACGGCGACTATTACCGCTATCGCGAACAGACCGCCAAGACCACCGATGCGCGCGAACTGGCGCGACTGCTGAGCCGCTTCAACCTTTACGACAATCCGGAAGTCCAGAAGGATTTCATCCGCGAGGGCGAATCCTGGCGAGAGGCCTGGCTGATTCTCGAAGAGATCCGCTGCGCGGCCTGCCTGTGGCTGAACGAACGCACACTGCGCCGGCTCGATGGCGTCATCGACGTGCAAATGGACTACACCGCGCAGCAGGCGCGGGTGCGCTGGGATCCCGACAGGCTCCAGCTCAGCGAGATTCTGTCGGCCATCGCGGCGATTGGCTACGTCGCGCATCCCTTCGACCCCCGCTATCGCGAAGCGCTGAACGAAGAGATGCGGCAGCGCTCGGACAAGCGCATCATCTTCGCCGCGATTCTCGGCATGGTGGTCATGCAAACAGCGATCGGGAGTTATTTTTTCGGCGCGCCGGTCGAAGGCAAAGGCTATCCGCTCTGGATAACTCTTTCCCGCTGGAGCAGTCTGCTGGCGACCGGCGCGATTCTGGCCTATCCGGGGCAAACGTTTTTTCGCAATGCCTGGCGGGATATCCGCAATCGCTCGGCGGGCATGGATGCGCCGGTGGCGCTGGGGCTGGGGCTGGCCTGGCTGGGGAGTCTCTGGGCGACGGTGACCGGGCAGGGCGAGGTGTATTACGAATCCATCGCCATGTTCGTGCTGTTCATTCTGTTGGCCCGGCGCCTGGAGCTGCGCGCCCGGATCGAGGCCACCGCGTTGCTGGACCGGCTGGGCCGCGTCATTCCGGCCACGGCGCGACGCATTACCGACCAGGGCGTTTCGGAAGTGGCGGTGGTCGAGCTGCGCCCTGGCGATCGCATCGCGCTCTCCCCGGGCGAGACGGTTCCGGTCGATGGCCAGCTGCTGTCGCCGCGCAGCAGTTTCGACGAATCGCTGCTCAGCGGCGAGGCGAAGCCGGTGACGCATGTGGAGGGCGATGAGATCGTCGGCGGCGCCATCAACATCGAACAGCCGATCGAGATCGAGGTCGGTCGGGCCAGCCGGGATTCCACGCTGGCGCAACTCCAGCAACTGGCTCGAAAGAGTCTGGCGAGCAAGCCCTCCTACGTGGATCTCGCCGAAAAAGTCGCGGGCAAGTTTGTCGCCGCGATCCTGCTGCTGGCGGCGCTGACCGTCGCGTTCTGGGCGTGGGTGGATCCCGCGCATGCGCTCGGGCGCGGCATCGCCGTGCTGATCGTGACCTGTCCCTGCGCGCTGGCGCTGGCCTCGCCGGTCGCTCTATCCCTCTGCGCCAGCGGCCTGAACCGCTTTCACATGGCAGCGTTGCGCATGGCGTCGATCGAGACGGTTCATCAGGTCGATACGGTCGCGCTGGACAAGACCGGCACCTTGACGACCGGCAAGCCGGAGGTCGCCGGCGTCTTGCCGCTGCGGTCGCTCGACCGGGATCGCCTGCTGCGCATTGCCGCCGCCATGGAGAAAGGCTCCGAACATCCTTTCGCCCATGCGCTGAAGACAGCGGCCGAGGGCCTGCCCCCGATCGAGGCCACCGCTATCGTCCATCATCCTGGCGAGGGCGTGGAGGCGATGATCGAAGGCGAGCGCTGGCGTCTTGGCGGCGAGGCGTTCGCCCTGGGGGCGCCGAATGGCGCGGTGGACGCCGGCGCGGCGGAAGGGCTGAGAAAGCAAGGGCTGAGCGTGCTCTGCCTGAGCAACGGCGAGGGACCGCAAGCCCTGTTCAGTATTGCCGATCCGCTGCGCGAAGGCGTTGATGCGTTTTTGCGGGCCGTTCGGCAACCCTGGGCGCCGTCGTTCCCGGAGAAACTCTGGCGACTGATCCGACCGGGATCCCGGGGGAGGGACGGCCGCCGGGTCGTGATTCTCAGCGGCGATCACCCGGACAGCGTCCAGGCCGTGGGCGACCGGCTTGGCGTCGATATGGCGCTTGGCGGACTGACGCCAGAAAAAAAACTGGCCTGGCTGCGGCGAGAGCAACGCCGGGGCCACCGGCTGATGATGGTGGGCGATGGCGTCAATGACGCGCCGGTGCTGGCCGCGGCCGACGTCTCCATGGCGTTCAGCGACGCGAC
>DRPO01000474.1 GCA_011330835.1 Gammaproteobacteria bacterium
GATCTTCGGCGCGGCGAAACCCCGGGCGTGGCCATGCAATCTCGCCAGCTTGATCGCGGCCTCGTTGGCTTCCGCGCCGGAGTTGCAGAAGAATACACGCTCCATGCCCGCGATGGTGGTGAGCTTGTCCGCCAGCGCCTCCTGCTCGTCGATATGGTAGAGGTTGGAGACGTGCGTCAACTTCCTCGCCTGCGCCGCGATCGCCTCGCTCAGCGCGGGATGGGCGTGCCCCAGCCCGCAGACCGCGATGCCGCTCAGCGCATCCAGATAATTCGTCCCGTCTTTGTCCCATAACCAGGCTCCCGCACCGTGAGTAAAGCTCACCGGCAGCGGCGCGTAGGTTCGCATCAATGAATTTGTCATGCTCTGAAAAACAAAAAAGCGGCAGAAAAAACTGCCGCGATCAAAAGAGAAAATATACACAATCAAGCAATATCACGCAAAGTCATCACGGGAATGGCCAGGAGCGGAAATCCGGGTGCGGCCCCGGAATGACTGGCGCCCTCTTGTCATTCCCGCGAAAGCGGGAATCCAGAGTTCCGAGCCTGGGTTCCGGGTTCTCGCCGCACTCGGCCCGGAATGACGAGCACCCTACGGATCGTCCGGGATATCACGGTTTCAGGGGTTTCTGTCCCGGCTTGCCGGCGTTGATGTTGCGCGGCGTCATTCTGATCCGTAGTATTCCCGCTCTTTCTCCTTATAAGCACTGGGACGTAACGGATGCGAACTCAATATTGCGGGTTGATCGATGAATCACTGCTCGGCCAGGAAGTGACGCTTTGTGGTTGGGTCAACAAGCGGCGCGATCACGGCGGAGTCATTTTCGTCGATCTGCGTGACCGCGAAGGTCTGGTGCAAGTGGTTTTCGACCCGGACCGGCCCGATGTTTTCGAAACCGCCGAGCATGTTCGCAACGAGTACGTGTTGCAGGTGACCGGCGTGGTTCGCGATCGTCCCGAGGGGACGGTCAACCCGGAGCTCAAGAGCGGCAAGATCGAGGTGCTGGGCCACGGCCTGACGGTGCTGAACGCATCCGAGCCGATTCCGTTTCAGCTCGACGATCCGGATGTCAACGAGGACACGCGGCTGACCTATCGCTATATCGACCTGCGTCGTCCGGAAATGCAGTCCCGTATTCGCACCCGCGCCCGTGTGACCGGCTTCATCCGCCGTTTTCTGGAGGAGCGCGGCTTTCTCGACATCGAGACGCCGATGCTGACGCGGGCGACCCCCGAGGGCGCGCGCGACTATCTGGTGCCAAGCCGCACCCATCCCGGCAGTTTCTTCGCGCTGCCGCAATCGCCGCAGATCTTCAAACAGTTGCTGATGATGAGCGGCATGGATCGCTACTACCAGATCGTCCGCTGCTTCCGCGACGAGGATCTGCGCGCCGACCGCCAGCCCGAATTCACCCAGCTCGACATGGAAACCGCCTTCCTTGACGAGGAAGCCATCATGGGCATGACCGAGGAACTGATCCGTTCCCTGTTCAAGGAGGTTCTATCGGTCGACCTGCCCGATCCATTCCCGCGCATGACTCACGCCGAAGCGATGCGCCGCTACGGCTCCGACAAGCCTGACCTGCGCGTTCCGCTGGAGCTGGTGGATATCGGCGATCTGCTGAAAGAGGTCGAATTCAAGGTCTTCTCCGGCCCGGCCAATGACCCGAAAGGGCGCGTCGCCGCGCTGCGCGTACCCGCCGGCGGCCAACTCAGCCGCAAGGAAATCGACGGCTATACCGAATTCGTCGGTCGCTATGGCGCGAAAGGTCTGGCCTACGTCAAGGTCAACGCGCTCGCCGATGGCGTCTCTGGCCTGCAATCGCCGATTCTCAAGTTCCTGCCCGACGAGGTTGCGCTGGAAATCATGCGCCGCACCGGCGCCGAGGATGGCGACATCGTCTTTTTTGGCGCCGACAAGGCCGTCACCGTCAACGACGCGCTCGGCGCTTTGCGCGTCCGCATCGGTTTCGATCGCGGCCTGGCGGAAGAGGGCTGGCGACCGCTGTGGGTGGTCGATTTCCCCATGTTCGAATGGGATGATCGCGGCCAGCGCTGGCAGGCTCTGCATCACCCGTTCACCGCGCCGGCCACCGATGATCCCGCCAAATTGCGCGAGGATCCGCACAACACCCTCTCGCGCGCCTACGACATGGTGCTCAATGGCACGGAACTCGGCGGCGGCTCGATCCGTATCCACGACCCCGCCATGCAAGGCGAAGTTTTCAAGCTGCTGGGCATCTCGGACGAAGAAGCCGAAAACAAGTTCGGCTTTCTGCTGCGCGCCCTCAAATACGGCTGCCCGCCGCACGGCGGCATCGCTTTCGGCCTCGATCGGCTGATCATGCTCATGACCGGCGGCCAGTCCATTCGCGATGTCATGGCCTTCCCCAAGACGCAAACCGCGCACTGCCCGCTGACCGACGCGCCTTCCCCGGTCTCTCGCCAGCAATTGCGGGAACTCAATATTCAGGTCAAGCTGCCCGCGAGCGAGCAGGGCTGACGCTCCTCGAGCGCGAGACAAGGCTGATCTGGCGAGGATCCGGAAAAACGCGGGGAAGGGTTACAGCACCTTGCCGCTGGCGAGTTCTTCGCGCGCGGCCGGCCTGACGCTGACCACCGTGGCGGTAAACAGCAGCTTTTGCCCTGCCAGTGGGTGGCTCAGATCCACCGTCACCACGTTGTCGTCCACGTCCAGCACGGTGACGCAGCGCAATCCTTCGTCAGTCATCGTCTGGAAACGCATGCCCGGCTTGATTTCGTGGACGCCCTCCAGCAGTGGACGCTCCAGCTCGGTAACATTGGCGCTGTCGCGAGGGCCATAGACTTCACTGGCGCCGAACTGGTGGTTCACCTTTTCGCCCGCCTGACGCCCCTGGAGCTTCTCCTGAAAGGCTCTCGGCAACTGGTCGCTGCCATGGATGTAACTCAACAGGCCCCTGCCTTCCGTCGTGTCGAGCACCCGACCGGTCTCGTCCAGCAGCTTGTAGTCGATCGTCACAACGTGGCCGTCTTCCACCAGATGTTGGGGGGGCGGTGGCGCGACGGGCTCCCTGGCGCCAAACAGTCTTTTCGATGTGCGGGGCTTTCTCGACAGCATGGGTGGCAAGCGGTTCTTATGGAATTCCGCCATTGTACGACAGTTGGAGGCGGTTTTGCGGTGGATGACCTGAAAATGCCGGGTTTGTCCGCATTTGTCGCGAGCCGCGTGGTTTCAGCGGAGCCGGAATCAGCGGGAAGCATCAATAGTTTCATTATTGTCGCGGCTCAGTCGGCGCGCACCGACTGCTCCCTCCACGACCGAATCCCCGCCACCCCGCCCCCCATCCGTCATTCCGGGCTGAGTGGAGCGAAGACCCGGAATCCAGAACGCGGCGCTGGATTCCCGCTTTCGCGGGAATGACGAGGGGGGCGGGAATGACGAGGGGGGGCGGGAATGACGGGGTAGTAGGTGGGAATGACGGGGTAGTAGGTGGGAATGCCGGACGGGTTTCGGCGATGGAGTGAAACGCCCGCCGCATCCTCCCCCGCAAGCGTGGGCGGTCGCAAGAGGTGTATCAACGCTTTTGCCGGCAGGATGCCGGCGCTCCCCGCTCGCGGGTTGCCCTGGGGTCGGTTTGGGCCAGCAGGTCGGGTTTTCGGGTTTGCAGCCAGTCGAGGCATTCCGAGGCGTCTTCGTGGAACCAGCGGCTGGCGGAGCCGAGCCGGAAGGTGTAGCCCCATTCGTCCATGTCGCTCATGCA
>DRPO01000475.1 GCA_011330835.1 Gammaproteobacteria bacterium
CCCCTTCGGGGGCAATCTACGCGGAGCCGCCCATTGCCTGAAAGGGGCACGATGGTAGATAGGGGGAATTGACCCCCTTGCGGCAACGGGGGGCTAGAGGGCATCCTCTAGCCTACCCACTAGAGGCATCAATACCGCGCGACGCGCTTGACGCCGTCCGCGCCCGTGAGAATGCGCACGCGATCCCCCGGCGCGATCGGCTCGTCCGCCTCCTGAACGATCGACAGCGTTTCGCCCGAATCGAGCCGCACGGTAATCTCCAGCCCCTTGCGGCGGGTGTAAGCCTCTTCAGCCGCCGCGCCGGCGATGCCGCCGACAACAGCGCCCCCCACGCTGAGTATCTCTCCCGTCGTTCCCCTGGACGAACTTCTGCCCGCGATCCCGCCAATCGCGCCGCCTGCGGCCGTACCAATCTGGCTCTTGGTTCCCTCGATGAGCACTTCTTCCACGCTGACCACCTTGCCCAGCTCCACCCGCTGCGCATGCTGGACTTGATCACGGGAATAGACCTTCGCCGATTTGGAAGAAACGCACCCCCCAAGCAACAGTGCGGCGGCCAACAAGGTCGCGGTCAAGAACTTCAGGGAAACAGACATGGGGAAAACCCTCTTTGATCAAGGTGATACAAACAGTTTACATCGGCGGCGCCGGTTTGGATACCCTGAAACCGCCTTCTCTTCTCGGGGCTAAAGCCCCAATTCCTGTCCGGGCCGAGGAAGCGGGACTACTTCATGACGCGCCGCGCGTTAATGGGTTGAACCGGTCGATTGTTCGGATGCCCCAGCACCGCCGCCAGCGCGTCAACCTGGGGCTTGGAAACAGTGACCGGAGTACGCAATACGATCCAGCTCACGCCTTCACTGCAAGGCGGCGTCGTCAGGGAACCGTTATAGCGAAAATACTTGTCCTCATCCCATTCCTTTTCGAGATCCTGCAACACCCAGGAGGGCAGTTCGGCCTCCAGGCCCGCCTCCGGCGGCAGACTCATGAACAGCTTGTCCACGGTCGGGTGCGGCGCGCCAGGACTCAGCAGCATGGATACGATAGCAACCTCGCCCTGATCATCCTCATGGATGAACTCGATTTCCATCGGGAACGATTCGCCATTGATCATCGTCTCGCTGGGACCGTGGAACACGAACCGTTTCAAGGCAAACGTCTTGCCATCCAGCTCGATCTCTCCGCCGCTGCGCATCTCGACTTCGACATCCAGCCCGGTATTGATAATCCGCTGCGGGGTCAACATGGTGTAATTGAAATGGATCGCCGGCAGCTTCGCGTCAACGACATTGGTTCTGACATCGATATCGACGGGCGACTGGTTCTTCCCGCTGTCGCAGACAGCATAAGCGGGATCCAGACTCGCCCAGTTTTCGGGCCCGACATCGCCTTCGTAACCCCAGTCGCCTTCCTGGGACCAGGCCGCTGTCGCAACCCCCAGCAGCAACGTCGCCGCCAATCCAACCCTCTGTATCCGCATAATCATCTCCTGATTCGTCAACTGGCCCGGGGGCCACAAAGTATATACTTCTCGCGGGCGAGAATCTCGCCTTGGGACTGGGAGATATCGCTCTCGCCCCGTCCCCATCGGGTAATATGCACAAGAATCATCCGGCTTACGCTTCCGTTTATCCCGTACCACTTACGTCACGCCACGGAATACCTTAGACTATTAGTGGTTAATAACTTGGGAACCAGCGTAATGATTTCACTCGACGAACTTCACCAGCAGAACCACGAGATTTCCTCCATATCCAACGTATTGCGGCGGTTGGTCAAGAATCGGCTGGTGCTGGACAACCAAGTGGTTTCAGAGCTGTTTTTTCGTTACTTCGACAAGGTGAAGCAGCATCTTGCGGATGAACAACCACTCTACGCTAACCTGCTGGTGAACAATGACCAGTCGGTCAGAAACATCACCCGACAATTTGTCTCCGGGGATTCCGAAATCAAACGCATTCTCAATACATTCACCCAGCGCTGGACGAAACG
>DRPO01000476.1 GCA_011330835.1 Gammaproteobacteria bacterium
CCTTTGCCCGCGTAGCGCATTCTCGATGGATCGACGCCCTGGCTTGCGAGATATTCAGCTACCGCGAGCGCGCGCGCTTCGGAGAGTCGCTTGTTGCGGGCGGCGTCGCCCACATTGTCGGTGTGACCGATGATGGTGACCCGAATGCCGGGAAAGTCGTTGAGGTTATGCGCAACGGTATTGAGAATGGATTTGGCCTCGCCGGTGAGTTTCGCCGAACCAATCAGGAAGTTGACGCCTTCGAGGATGCCAGAAAAACTGTCCGCCACGGATGCGGTGGCTTGAGGCTGGGGTTCCGGTTCCGGTTCCGGCTGAGCCTGGGGCTTGGGTTCGACGGTGCAACCGCGATTGTCCACGGTGGCGCCAGGTGGCGTATTGAGGCACAGGTCAAGGTTATCAATGACCCCATCGCTGTCGGCGTCGAACGTCGTGGGATCCTGTTTTGGCAGCGGGGGCGCCTTGTCCACCAGCGCGGCGGGCGGTTTGGGAGCTTTCATTTCGCAGCCGTTCACGCCCACGCCAACGCCCGGAGGGGTGTGTGGACAGCGGTCGATGTGGTCATCCACGCCGTCGTTGTCCGCGTCGATGCTGACGGATTTCTTGGGGATCGCGGAGGGGCGTCCGAAGCGTTTCACGAGGTCTAGCGAGACCATCTGCGCTTCCGGATCAAAATACTCCCAGGCGGCGCGCAGCGAGAAGCCGTTCACCATCTGGTATTCGGCGCCAAGGCCGCCGATGACGCCGGCATCGTTGGTCTTGTCAAAAGTGATGCCGTTGGCGGAGGTTTGCAACTGACCGATGCCGAGTTTGGCGAAGGCGGAGAATCCCGGCAGGTTGTTGGGGAACTGGATGACCGATTGCAATCCGTAGACGCGATAGTCGAGTTGTCCGCGATTGCTGCTGCCGGAAGCGCCGGCCGTTCCGGTGGAATTGTCGACGCCGTCGATGAACGGGAAAGGGGGGTTAAGAACGCCTAGCCCGGTTCCAGTGTTGGTGGTGGAGCCGCCGCTGCCGCTAGTGTTGGCCCCGCCCGCCTCGGTGGCGGTGTTTTCCAGGTCGATGTGGCCGAGTTCCGCGAACACGCCTTCGACGGAAATATTGTTGGTCAGGTCGTATCCGAGCAGAACCTTGTAGCTGGAGAAGGTTCCTTTTCCATAATTGATATTGGGATCCTCGATGTCGGGATCGAGGTTGGCCGCGCCGACGCCGACTCCCGCGTAAAGCTCGCTGTTGCCCGCATTGGCGTTGGTATAACCCAGTATCCCGAGCAGCGCCAGGGACAAGGGAAGCATGGGAAACAGCAGCCGCTTGGCTGGGTTGTCGGAACGTTGACCCGAGTTCATTTCGAAATCTCCGATTATTCTTTGGGGTGTCTTGGTTGGGAGGCGAGGTATACACGTCGAATACGCCAAATTCCCGATTTTGATCACAATTTTATGCAGGGTTGCGAAATTGCGAGCGAATCTTGTGCGCGGGTTCAATCAAATCGCGGTGGTTGGAATGCCGGTGGATTCCCGACTGGGAAGCGCCGATTGTTATCGAGCGCAAGGCGCAACAAACGCGGGTATTCCTGGTCGCAAGAGGTATAGTATCATTCGCCCCCTGATTGGCTTGGAGAGGCTTCATGTTTCACGGCAGCATGGTCGCGCTGGCAACCCCGATGGAAGACAGCGGGGCCATTGACTATCCGGCGCTCAATGATCTGATTGAATTTCACATCGACCAGGGATCCGACGCCATCGTCGCGGTCGGCACCACCGGCGAGTCGGCGACGCTGGATTTCGAGGAGCATTGCCAGGTTATCAGGGCGGTCGTGGATCGGGTCGATGGCCGGGTTCCGGTGATCGCCGGCACGGGCGCGAATTCGACCCGCGAGGCGATCGAGCTGACGCTTTGCGCGCAGGAGAGTGGCG
The DNA here is from genome assembly GCA_011330835.1 of Gammaproteobacteria bacterium. Lineage (GTDB taxonomy): Bacteria > Pseudomonadota > Gammaproteobacteria > UWMA-0217 > UWMA-0217 > HyVt-560. Next base: position 1,914 of record DRPO01000476.1, read on the forward strand.
CGGACGCGGCCTTGCTGGTGACGCCGTATTACAACAAGCCGACCCAAGAGGGCCTGTACCAGCACCACAAGCTGATCGCGGAGACGGTTCCGCTGCCGCAGATTCTGTACAACGTGCCGGGGCGCACCGCTTGCGACATGCTGCCGGATACGGTGGCGCGGCTGGCGGACGTTCCCAATATCATCGGCATCAAGGAAGCTACTGGCGATCTCGACCGGATGCGCGAGATCCGCGAGCTGTGCGGCGACCGTCTCGATCTCTACAGCGGCGAGGACGCCACCGGTGCG
>DRPO01000477.1 GCA_011330835.1 Gammaproteobacteria bacterium
ATGAACGAGGAAACAGGTTCGACCGTGATCGTGCCTGGCTCGCACAAGGCCGGGCGCTACGTGACGCAGGAGGATCGGGCGCGAGCCCAGGCGGTGGAGGCGGATCCTGGCGATCTGCTGATCTGGGACAGCCGCATCTGGCATGGCACGACGGAAAACAAGACCAATCATACGCGTTGGGTGTTGATCGCCACGTTTTGCCGCTGGTGGATCAAGCAGGCGTTCCAGATTCCTGAAGCGTTGCCCGAAGAGATTTTCAATCAATTGACGGATGAGCAGAAATCCATCATGGGCTTCTGTTCGATTCCCTACCGGGACGAAACGCATGGCATCGACATGAAGCGAGGCTTCGATGATCTGACTCTGTCGAAATCCAGGCTGGCTCGGTAAGTATTTTCATTGGAGGGGGGCAACAGATGGCCAATATCATCATCTTTGGCTTGCGCGATATCGCGTCCTTGGCGCATTTCTATCTCACCCACGACAGCGGTCACGAGGTGGCGGCCTTTTGCGTGGATGGAGACTACCTCCCCGAGCCGGCGGTCTTCGAGGGCAAGCCGGTGGTCGCCTTCGAGGAGGTTGTGGATATATATCCGCCTGAGGATTTCATGTTCTTCGCGCCGATGTCGGAGCGCAACATGAACCAGTTGCGGGCGGAAACCTATCAGAGAATCAAGGATCTCGGCTACCGCTTTATCAGCTATGTCAGCTCGCGCGCCACCGTTTTTCCCGAGGCCCAGATTGGCGAGAACTGTTTTATTCTCGAAGACAATACCATTCAGCCTTTCACGCCCATCGGAAACAATGTCGTGATGTGGAGCGGCAACCATATTGGTCACCATGGCATGGTGGGCGACCATGTGTTTTTCACTTCCCATGTGGTGCTGTCGGGGCATTGCGTTGTTGAACCCTACTGTTTTTTTGGCGTCAATTCGACCATCCGCAACGCTGTCAAGGTGGCGGAAGGTTCGTTGATCGCCATGTCGGCTTCGGTGGTGAAAGACACCGAGCCCTGGGGCGTCTACAAGGGCGTGCCGGCGAAAAAGGCTCGCGTCTCCAGCAAGGATCTCAACTTCTAGCCGCCATGGCCTGGATCAAAAAGGGGTGGATCTTCGCGCCGGATGGCCGCCAGTGGTGGAATCGCTCCCACGCGCAATTGCCCGTTGTCGAGCACACCGATGGCGGCGAGCGCCTGCGCGTGTATTACTCGAGCCGAGACGACAAGGGCCGCAGCCACACCAGCTATTTCGAGACCGCCGCGGACAATCCATCAGAGATCCTGTTTGTCAGGGACGAGCCGTTGCTGCCGCTCGGCGAGCCGGGAACCTTCGACGATTGCGGCGTCATGGGCACCTGGGCGCTGGATGTGGATGGCGTCAAATACCTCTACTACATTGGCTGGACGGTGCGCAACACCGTGCCTTATCACAACTCGATCGGGCTGGCGTTGTCCGAAGATGGCGGTCGCAGCTTTCGTAAATATGCGTCGGGGCCGCTGTTTAGTCCAACGCCGGAAGAGCCCTATTTCACCGGCACCGCTTGTGTCATCCTGGATGACGGGGTCTGGAAAAACTGGTACCTGTCTTGCACTCACTGGGCGCCGATAAAGGGTCGGATGGAGCCGTTTTACCATATCAAATACGCCGAATCGGATGACGGCGTTCACTGGCGGCGCGAAGGACGCGTCGCCATCGACTTCAAGAACGCCGAAGAAGGCGGAATCGTCAAGGCTTCGGTCATCCGCGAAAACAGGGTCTACAAAATGTGGTACGCCTTCCGCAACGGCGCGGATTATCGCGACAATCCCGCCAACAGTTACCGCATTGGCTATGCCGAATCGGATGATGGCCTCGACTGGCGCCGCCTCGACGAACGGGTCGGGCTGGATGTTTCGGAGAACGGCTGGGATGCGCACATGCTGGCCTATCCACACGTCATCGACAGCGCCGGCCAGCGGTACCTGTTCTACAACGGCAACGGATTTGGCCGGTCGGGCATCGGCTACGCGCAGTGGGTCGACGATTGACGCAAGCGCTGCTGGCCGCTTTGCTCGCGTCGCTGGCCGCCGCTTGCGAGCGCAAGCCGGCCCAGCCGCCGCCGGATAGGACGACAATGGTTCGCATGCGCGATGGCGTTCGGCTGGAGACCGCCATCTGGCTTCCCCGGGGCGATGGACCTTTTCCGGTGGTTTTGACGCGTGGTTATCGCGCCGGTTTCGGTCGCGACGCGCGCCGGTTCAATGCCGCGGGCTACGCCTACGTCGGCCAGTCCGCGCGCGGGCATTCCGGCTCGGAAGGGGAAATGAAGCGCTTCTTTCCCGACGCCCAGGATGGCTACGACACGCTGACCTGGATCAGTCGCCAGCCGTGGTGCAACGGTGATATCGCCATGTACGGCAAGTCCTTCTGGGCGGCGACCCAATGGCTGGTCGCGCCGTTGCGACACCCCCATCTCAAGGCCATCATCCCGCAAAACATGAACGCGGACATCTGGCAGTGCGGCTACCGCTGCAACGGGGCCCTGACGCTGGCGATGAGCGCCACGGGTCGCGCTTACAGCCGGGATGACATCGGGATCATCGAAAAAATGGGGTGGCGGCGCTATTTCAGCCACCTCCCGCTGGTAACGCTGGATCAGGTCGCTGGCGCCAGCGTCGATCCCGCCAGCCGCGCCCTGTGGCGCGACTACGTTGAGCATGACCGCTTCGATGACTACTGGGCGGCCATCAGCATCCGGGGCGATGGCAAGGATGGCAAATACGACCGAATCGACATCCCCGTGCTGCTCATGGGCGGTTGGTACGACTACTACGCTGGCGCGGCGTTCACTAGTTTCGACCAGCTCGAACGCCGTCACCCCGACGTTGATCATCGCATCGTCATCGACGCCACCAGCCATCTCAACACCATCGTCGGCGATCGAGACTTCGGCAAATCGGCGGTCAAGGACGAGGTCGGCATCGCCATCCGCTGGCTGGATGCCGTGCTACGGGGGCAGCGCAATGGCGTGGAGAGCGAGCCGCTCATCCAGGTATTCACGATGGGTGAAAACCGCTGGCATGGCTACTGGCGGTGGCCGCCAAAGCAGGCGCGGCGTCAGGCATGGTATCTGACGCCCGCTGGCGCCCTCCGCCCGGACAAGCCCGGGACGACCACCGAGGCGCGCTATCGTTATGATCCTGCTGATCCAGCGCCAACGCTCGGCGGCAATCACTCCTTTATCGACGAGGCCGCGAAGGAAGTTCTTCGTCCCGGGCCAGTCGATCAGCGACAGGTTTCCGCGCGCCCCGACGTCCTGCTGTTTCGGAGTCAACCGCTGACGCGGGATTTGCGCGTCACTGGCCCCGTGACCGCCACGCTCCATGCCGCCACCAGCGCGCCCGATACCGACTTCATCGTGCGCCTGATCGACATCCTGCCCAATGGAACCCAATACAACCTAACCGAAGGCATCCTCCGCGCCCGTTTTCG
>DRPO01000478.1 GCA_011330835.1 Gammaproteobacteria bacterium
CCTCGCTTTCCCGAAGGCCGGCTGTGTCCAGGATGTGCAGCGGCAGGCCGTCGATCTGGATATATTCCCTGAGTACGTCGCGGGTGGTTCCCGGTATGGGGGTGACGATGGCGGCGTCGCGCCCGACGAAACGGTTCATCAGGCTGGATTTTCCGGCGTTGGGCTGGCCGACGATGACCAGGGTCAGCCCTTCGCGAAGCAGTTCGCCGTGACGCGCCTGGCGAAAGACAGTTTCCAGCGCGGTTTTGACCGAGGCAAGTTTGTCATGAATGATCGAATCCGACAGGAAATCGATTTCTTCTTCGGGAAAGTCGAGGGCGGCTTCAATGTGCAGCCGCAGGTCGATCAGCCGGTCAACGAGATCGTTGATTCGTGCTGAAAATTCGCCCCGCAGGGATTTCAGCGCCGAGCGCGCGGCGCGCTCGGAGCCGCTGTCGATCAGGTCGGCGATAGCTTCGGCCTGGGCGAGATCGAGCTTGTCGTTGAGAAAGGCGCGTTCGGAAAATTCGCCGGGACGGGCGAGCCGGGCGCCGAGTTCGATGCAGCGCCGCAACAGCATGTCGAGAACGACGGGGCCGCCATGTCCCTGCAGTTCAAGGACGTCTTCGCCGGTGAAGGAATGGGGCGCCTGGAAGAATATCGCCAGGCCTTCGTCGATGGCCGAATCGTCCGCGTCGAGGAAGGTTCTGAAGACGGCGCGCCGCGGCGGCGGCAATGAACGGTTCAGGATTTTCGCGCCGATGCCGCGCGTATCGGGCCCCGAGAGCCGGACGATGCCGACGCCGCCTCGCCCGGCAGGCGTGGCTACCGCAACGATGGTGTCGGTGGGCGTCATGCGGCTAAGCAGTCAGGTTTTCCTGCTTTCCTTTTCCAGCTTGTTGGTGATGTACCACTGTTGGGCGATCGACAGCAGGTTGTTGACCACCCAGTAGAGCACGAGGCCGGAGGCGAAAAAGGCGAAGAAGACGGTGAAGACCAGCGGCATCGCCGTCATCATTTTCTGCATCATGGGGTCGGGCTGCGGGGGATTCAGTTTTTGCTGGACGAACATGGAGACTCCCATGATGACGGGCAGGACGAAGTAGGGATCCTTGATGGAGAGATCCTTGATCCAGAAGATCCAGGGCGCCTGGCGCAGTTCGACGGCTTCGATCAATACCCAGTACAGCGCAATGAAAACCGGAATCTGGATCAGTATCGGCAGGCATCCGCCCAGCGGGTTGATTTTTTCCTTTTTGTAGAGATCCATCATGGCTTTCTGATGGCCAGCCTTGTCGTCGCCATAGCGTTCCTTGAGGGCCTGCATCTTGGGGGCGACCTTGCGCATTTTCGCCATGGAGCGATAGCTGGTTTCGGAGAGCTTGTAGAAAACGCCCTTGATCAAGATGGTCAGGAGGATGATCGACCAGCCCCAGTTGCCAACAAATGCGTGGATCTTCGACAAGAGCCAAAAAAGCGGCTTGGAAAAGATCGTGAATATGCCGTAGTCGATGGTGAGTTCCAGGCCGGGCGCCAGACTGGCCAGCTTGTCCTGTTTGGTTGGGCCCGCGTACAGACGCGAACTGAGCGTACCCTGCGCGCCGGGGGCGACCGTGGTCGCATCGGAACGAAAACCGATAATGTATTCGTTCCCTCGAGCGCCATCGACCACTTTCGAATACAGCAGGTTCTCTCCGCCCCCCGCTCGAGGCATCCAGGCGGACAGGAAATAGTGCTGCATCATGGTGACCCAGCCGCCGTTGACGGTCTGCTTCAGCGGTTCCTCGGTCATTTTCTTGAAGGGCAGTTTCTCGAACTTGCCGTTGTAGTAAGCGGCGCCTTCATAAGAACTTGTGCCAACGAATCCCGACTTGGCTGGCGTTTCGCCATGCCTGAGTTGCGCGTATTGACGTCCGATCCAGACCTGGCGCGAACCATTGTTGATCCGATAATCGACATCGATATAGAACTCGCCCCGATGGAAGGTATAGATCTTGTCGACCTGTACGCCATCGGCGCTCCGCCAGTGGAGAACGACTTCCAACCTATCCTTGTCGCCCAGGGCGTAGTGGTCTTGTGACGCGCTGTAAATCGCGTAGTGATTGGGCGCCCGGTGACTGACATCGCTTCCGGGCTGCTTGTCATGCAACAGGCCGGACTGGGCGATGTAGGGAAGGTCCGGCCTGAGCAATCGCAGGGGCGTATCGGGTTGATCGACGCTAACGGGGTAGGTGGGCAACCTGACCGACAGGACATCGCCGCCCCGGGTGGTTATCGTAACATCCAGAACATCGGTCTTGACCTCGATCGTCTTGCCCGTCGCGCCAACGCGGTTCTGTTGCGGCGTGGAAGCTGAAACCGGCGCATCGGTCGCGTTCGCGGCCTGCGGCAGATCGGCTGCCTTGTCATCCGCGCTCTCCGGAACGGACTGACCGTTCTGGCGAGCCGCCGTCTGCGTCGCCGGCTCGGGCGCCGTGGGCGCATGATCCGTTACCCAGGCCTGCCAGATAAGGAATCCCAGGAACAGCAGGGACAAGTACAGAAAGGGACGCTGGCTTTCCATGATTCGATTAACCTGTGTTAGGAGAGAAATGTGTGGAAATTCGACGCCATTGCTTTGTCAGGGCTTGACGGATCCGGGCGTTGTCGAGTTTGTCTATCCCCCGCCTGGCGAGAAAGATGATGTCCACGGCGGGCAGACGTTGACGGCTCGCGCGAAACGATTCCCGAGCCAGGCGCTTGATCCGGTTCCGCTGAACGCTCAGCCGGACGTTCTTTTTCGCCAGAATTAGCCCCAGACGGGGCCGCCCGACCTGATTCTCCCGGACCAGCAGGGTGAACGCCGGGTGGCGGAAAGCCCGGGCGTCATCGAAAACCCTGCGGTAATCCCGGGCGGTCAGCAACCGGGCTGACTTGGGAAACTCCGCCCCGCTGTCCTTGTCTATGGAGTGAGGCGCGCTCGACCACGGGCGCGACGGGCCTTGATGACCTTGCGGCCGCCAACGGTGCGCATGCGCGCTCTGAAACCATGCGTTCTCGCGCGACGCAGGTTACTGGGCTGAAACGTTCTTTTCATATCGGGCTACCCGGGAAATTCGTCATCAAAAGGCGCGCGAGGTTAACGCCGCTGGCGGCTTTTGTCAATCCAGGCAATTACCTGGAACGACGCGGTCGAACGCCTGTTTCCGGATCTGGAATTGGACTATGATTAGGGCTTCCCACTGACCTGTCGCGAGCCGCAAGTCCAAAATTGACATGCGCGGCTTGCAGGCGACTTTATTCCGGGTCGGGGCAACCAGACAACAGACATCCTGACAATACCATCGATGAGTCAACTGTGGCGACAATGCACCCAGCGCCTTGAGGCGCAATTGACGGAGCAGGAGGTCAATACCTGGATTCGACCATTACAGGCCCATGAATCGCCCGGTTTTCTGCGGCTGCTGGCGCCAAATCGGTTTGTCGTCGACCGGGTCAAGGAGCAGTTCCACGGGTTGATTGAATCGCTCGCGCGGGAACTGACCGCCAATGACGAACACCAGGTCTCGATCGAGGTGGGCGAGGATGTCGATATCGTCGAAACGGAACCCGTGGTCGAGGCCTCCCAGCCCGTCCAGGCCGCCGCGGGTTCGGCCCGATTCACCAACAATCTGAACCGATCCTTCAGCTTCGACAACTATGTGGAGGGGAAGTCCAACCAGCTGGCCCGCGCCGCCGCCATGCAGACCTCCGAACAGCCCGGCAAGGCGTACAATCCGCTGTTCATCTATGGCGGCGTCGGACTGGGCAAGACCCACCTGATGCACGCCATCGGCAATCGCATCCTCGAACGCAAGAAAGACGCCAGGGTGGTCTATCTGGCTTCCGAACGCTTTGTCGCCGACATGGTCAAGGCGCTGCAAAACAACAAGATGGCCAGTTTCCAGAAGCACTACCGCTCGGTGGACGCCCTGCTGATCGACGACATCCAGTTCTTCGCCAACAAGGAACGCTCGCAGGAAGAGTTTTTCCACACGTTCAACGCGCTGCTCGACGGCGAACGCCAGGTCGTGCTGACTTCCGATCGCTACCCCAAGGAGGTGGACGGACTCGAGGAACGACTGAAGTCCCGCTTTGGCTGGGGGCTGACGGTCTCGATCGACCCGCCCGAGCTGGAAACCCGGGTCGCCATCCTGCAGAAAAAGGCGGAAGAATTCGGTCAGCGGCTACCCTCGGAAGTCGCCTTTCTCGTCGCCAAGCAGGTTCGCTCGAACATTCGCGAACTCGAAGGCGCGCTCAGACGGCTGACCGCCAACGCCCATTTCACCGGGCAGCCCATTACGCTGGAGTTCGCCAAGGAGACGCTGCGCGATCTGCTGATCGCCCAGGACAAGATGGTTTCGCTGGACAATATCCAGAAAACCGTGGCGGAGTACTACAAGATCCGGGTCAAGGATCTCCATTCCAAGAGCCGGGCGCGTTCGATTACGCGGCCCCGTCAGATCGCCATGGCGCTGTCGAAGGATCTGACCAGCCACAGTCTGCCGGAGATCGGCGAGTCATTCGGCGGGCGCGATCATACAACCGTCCTGCACGCCTGCCGAAAGGTCAAGGAATTGCGCGAACAGGACAACCGGATCGCCGAAGACTATACGAATCTGACCAGGATATTGTCGAGCTAGAGAGTGGATATGTATTTTTTCCGGATTATCAATAGGTTATCTTATTTGTTCAGGACTCTGTCAGAGCCAATGTCAAGCGTCGGGGAACTCACGTATAATGGTGGCTCCAGGTTTCGGCGCGCGTCGTTGGCTCCGGTGAACAAGATTGTGGATAACCCGGGTATGAATGTGGTGATAAACCGGAGACGGAGAACCATCCACATTTTGTCCACAGGCCGCCGACAGGTTCACAGGGATTTCCTCCAGTCTCGGCGCACAGGATAACTGTTATTCAAGTTATTGAAAAAACTGGAAAATATCGACTTATCCCCGATCTGGAGCTTCCTTAATAGTTGTAGTAGTTAGCTTTACATACATTACTTATATCAATCAGAACAGATGATCGAAGTTACCCTC
>DRPO01000479.1 GCA_011330835.1 Gammaproteobacteria bacterium
GGCGCTGGCGACGATGGCGCTGGAGCGCCCCGTCAGCAAGGCGAGATTTTTCGCTCCGAACAGGCTGATCCATTCGATCAGGGCGCGGTCGGGCGATGGCTGCCGCAGCCACTCAAACACGATCGAGGCGTTGTCGATGGCGTGGAACAGCCACGGCAGCAACGTGGCCACGACCGCGCCAGTCATCAGCAGCGGCAGGGAGAGAAAGGGCGGCGGCGTCCGGCGGGAGGCCAGCAGGCCCACGAGCCAGGCGAGCAGGGAGGCGGCGAGATAGATGAACCCGACGGGGTGGGCGTGCGCCATCAGCAGCGCGCCAAGGCTCCAGGTCAGCAGGTCGCCAGGACGGGGCGCCCCGGGCGCGTCCTCCGACAATTGCCCCAGCATCCGCGCCATGGCCAGCATCAGCAGCATCCAGCCCAGCATGAGCAGGATGTAATGGCGGGCTTCCTGGCTGTAGTGCAGATTGATGTCGCTGAGCAGCAGGAACAGAGCCAGCCAATGCCCGCCCCGCTCGCCCGCCAGCACGCGACCGAATAACCAGCCAACGGCGACCAGGACCGCGCCCAGAATGGCCGCCGGCAGGCGCAACGCGAAAGCGTTTCCGCCGGGCGACCAGAACCAGCTGGTCAGCGCGTAGTAAAGCGGCGGCTTGTTGGTGACTGGCGTGGACCAGAGTTCGCTGAAAGAAAAAGTGCTGTGATAGGCGGTCAGCGCCTCGTCGATCCAGATGGACTTGGCGTCGAGGCGCCAGAGGTGGAGCAGCAGGGCTGACAATCCAAACAGGAGTGGATAGATAACCAGCTTCAGGGCAGCGCGATCTTGTTGTTCGTCCATGATCTTTGGTGGTCGTTTATTCTGGATATACTTACCGCGCCGCGTTCATGGGGAGTGGCGTGGATCGGGGGAGAGCAGGCGGAGCGGGTCGTCGGGATCGACGCCTTCCATGAAAGGCTTGCGCCGGTCGGCATGGGTGACCTGATAAACCAGGCCAATCCAGTTGCCGACGATGGCTTCGCCGGTGTCGTGCCAGGTGTTGTCGATGCGGGGCGCGACCAGGGCTTCGGGAAACTCCGGAAGCGGTTGGTCGCGGCGCAACGCGGTCGCGGCGCGATCGCGGTATTCGAGGAAGATCGCCTGGCTGGTGGCGTCCAGATAGTTCTCGGGGAAGGGGGGGTACTCATCGCGTTCGCCCTGCTGGTAGCGCAGCACTTCGCGCTTGTACTCCTTGAGCAGGCTGATGGTGTCGTATTCCGGGTGCCCCTGAAAATAGACTCTGCGCAACTGGTCGGCGCTGACCGCGAGATGGACGCCGGCGGTCTCGCTTTCGACCAGCACGGTGAGGCCGGCGGCGTCGAACATCTCGCGGTCGATCTGGTTGAACCGGGAATGCGGGACGCTGAAGCGCGTGTTGACGTCGTTCACCAGCGGGTGGTGTTTGGCGACGACGCGATGATCGAAAACCCCCCAGAGCTTGTCGCCCAGATGCCGCCGCTTTTGCCCGTGAAACAGTTGCAGCGCGGCGTGAGTGGCGAGACAGGAGCACAGCACCGAGGTGACGTTCTTGTCGGCCCAGGCGAAGACGGCTTTCAGCGGCTTCCAGAACGGTTCGAGTTGCAGATCGGGCTGGGTGACATTGGCCCCGGTAATGATCAGCGCGTCGAGTCCCTTTTCGCGAAGCTGATCGAAATCCTCGTAATACTGGTCGACATGCTGGCGCGCCTTTTCACTGCGCGGAATTTCCGGCAGCGTGAACGGGTGCATGTGAAACTGGGCGATGGGGTTGCTCTCGCCGACCAGCCGGAAGAATTGCCGCTCGGTCGCCGCCAGCGCGGCGTCGGGCATCATGTTCAGCAAGCCGATATGCAGTTCGCGGATATCCTGCTGCTTCGCCCGCCCTTTCTTGAGGACCGTGACGCCATCGGCGCGCAGCCGCTCGAACGTGGGCAGACCGGAGTTGGCGACCAGCGGCATGGATCTAGCGCCTCGCGATCGCGGTTTCGACAAGCTGGAGAAAATCGTCCAGGCTTTTGATTTGCCTCAGCTCGTCGGTGGTAACGGTATAGCCGTATTGCTCCGCGATCGCCTCGTAACGGGGGATACGCGACTTGAACAGCAACGGAAAGCACCATTGCACAAAATCATCCGGATCGATCAGGGCGACATAGGGGATCGCCTTTTCCTCCATGTACTGTTGCAAATGGCTCTCAAGAAACGCCTCGCGATAGTACAACGGCTTGGGGTGGGAGCGCGCGCGGCGAATCAGCTCGGCCTCGTCCGCCTCGGTCGCCTTGAGATAAAGAATCAGCGTGTGCTTGTCCAGCGTTTCCAGCACCTGCTCATTGTCCAGTTCGCAAACGCTGCCGCCGGCGTCGTTGACAAAATGCGAGTAGCCGTAGATCGTCCGCGCCTTTTCGATGAACTCCGGCACATCCAGCATCGCGTTGACTTCGGCCTCGTGGTGGAGCCGCTGGCGGCGGATGAATTCATCCTTGGGCAGACCGCCAAGCTCCGGATTGCCGACCTTGCCGAGAAAGCTGGACACCGGCTTGAGATGATGAAAGGTGATCTTGTTGCTGATCGAGATCGAATCCGAGCGCAACAGGTCGCGCAGGAACGGCACCTGCATCGCCTGGCGCTTGATATTGTCCAGAATCGGCTCGTCCAGATACCGCGTGCCGATTCGGTAATCGCCGGAATAGTGGAACCAGTCGTGCTGGCGCAACAGGCTGGACAACACCGTTTTGCCCACTCCGGACATGCCAAGCAAGGTGATGGATTTGTGGGGCCAGTTTCTGAATTCTTCCGCTGTCAGTCGCAAGTTGTTCTCCGTATCGATAGTATGACCGGGATCAATGAATAAAATAGGTTCTCACGGTTCACGACCTCGAATCAATCGGATGAAAAACGCCATTCGCTGCATCACTTTCGACCTCGACGACACGCTGTGGGACTGTCATCCCATCATCTGGCGCGCCGAGCGGCGTTTCTACGCCTGGCTGCAAGCGCGCTACCCGCGCATCACGGATGAATTCGACCCCGACGCCCTGGTCCGGCACCGCATCCGCTTCATGCGCGCCCGACCGGAGCTGATGCACAATCTCACCGCGCTGCGCAAGCTGTGGTTGCGTGAACTGGCCCGGCGCGGGGAGTATGGCGAGGAACTGGTCGAGCCGGGCTTCCGGGTCTTTTGGGAAGCCCGCAACGAGGTCGAGCTTTACGAGCATGTCGAGGCGACGCTGGAAGCGCTGGGAGAGCGCTACACGATCGGCGCGATCAGCAACGGCAACGCCGACGTGAATTTTATCGGCATCGGTCATCTTTTCGATTTCACCGTCAACTCCGAGGAAGCGGGCCGGGCCAAGCCTCACCCCGCCATTTTCCATCTCGCCGCTGAAAAGGCCGGAATCGACGCTTCGCGGATGTTGCACGTCGGAGACGATCCCCAGACGGACGTGCTCGGCGCGTTGGGCGCCGGCGCGCGCGCCGCGTGGGTCACGAGTGAGCCGGAGTCATGGACGCACGAGAAGAAGCCCGATCTGGTGGTGGCGCATGTCGGCGAGTTGCTCCACTGGCTGACGGACCCGGGCAGCGCCTGAAGTATACTTCTCGCGACCAAGAATACCTCGTTCATGGCGCGCATCTTTGCGCCATTCAGTCGTCCTGCACGGACAGCCAGGCGAAAATATCCCGGATCTCCTCCCTGGAAAAGTCTTTCAGCAACTCGTCGTCCGGTTCGTCCTCGTCATGGATTCGCTCGCCCTTGAGAAACCGGTCGACCTGACGCCAAAGGTATTGGGTGTATTGCCCGGTCAGGGGCGGTATGTCTTTCTTGCCCAGGCCCTTCTCGCCGTGGCAGGAGCGACATTCCCTGTGGTAGATCTTTCCGCCCTTTTCAATATCGCCCTCCGCGCGGGGAACCTGCATCAGATGCTTGGCTTCCCGCAGGCGGGCGTAGGCGTTGAAGCCGGGCGAGTTTTCATCCACGGGCGGAAGCCTGGTTTTCAGCTTGATTCTCGACAGGTAGGTGCTGATGTCCTCGATATCGTCCAGCGGGAGTTGCCGTTTTTCGACGTGCTCCACCATCGGCATGTTCGGGCGCTCCCGGTCCTGGAACAGCAGCAATTGCTTTTTGAGGTAGTTTTTCGGCAGTCCGGCGATGCGGGGGTATTTGCCCTGCTTGCCGCCCTGGCCGAATTCTTCGTGACAACCGGCGCATACCTCGTTGATATCCCGGGCGTTGTCGGGATCGTACTCATGCTCCGCCGTAGCGACAGCGCTGTACATCGCCAGCGCAAGCAGGGTGGGAAAGAGGCGTAATCGTAACATTCTGGCTTTCAGGTTCCTCGGGATAGACTAC
>DRPO01000480.1 GCA_011330835.1 Gammaproteobacteria bacterium
GACGCGGTGGGCGTCGATGACGACGGGCAGGCGGCGCAGGTCGAGCCGACCCATCTGTTCGATGGCCTTGTCCTCACCGAAACGGGCGACGATCTGGCCGGCGTAGGTGGTGGCGAGGGTGCCGAGGGTGCCGAGGGTGGCGTTGCTGGCGTCGATGCGCAGTTGCACGGTGACGTTTCTGCCGCGTCGCAGGTCGCGCTCGAAATCGGGCGGAATGTCGAGCACCGCGAGCACGTCGCCGCGATCGAGCAGGGCGGTGGCCTGCCGGTCGCTGTCGAGTTCGCCTTGCAGGCTGAAATAGGGCGGGCGGAAACGATGGATCAGTTCGCGCGATGTGGCGCTGTGGTCGTGGTCGAGCACGGCGATGGAGGCGTTGCTCAGATCCATGCGGATGCCGGCGCCGGCGATGTAGATGTCGGCAGTGAAAAAATAGGCGATGACCACCAGCAGCACCGGGTCGCGCGACAGTTGCTTGAGTTCCTTCAGCGTCAGCGCGCCGATGCGTCGCAGCCACAGCGTCAGGCCGCTCACTGTTTCGGCCTCTTGTGAAAACTGAGATAACCGACCGTCCAGATCAGCGCGGCGTAGAGCGCCAGCGCCGCGACGTCGCCCCACAGCGTCGCCCAGCCCAGCCCCTTGAGAAAGCTGCCCCAGACGATGCGCAGGTCATAGAGCGCGGGGAACAGATGCGCCTCGATCTGCGTTTCCGCGCTCATCGATTCGATCGGCACCAGCAGCCCGGAATAGAGCATGGCGGGGATGAAGGCGATGACCATCGTCAGCAGCGCGGCGGCGGCCTGGGTGCGCACGATCAGCGAGACCAGCAGGCCGATGCCGGCGGTGCAGATGACGTACACCATCGAGGCGGAAAAGAAAAACAGCGGATCGCCCTTGAACGGCGCGCCGAACAGCCAGATGGCGAGCGCCCAGACGATCAGTACGTTGATGGCGGAAATGACGACATAGGGCAGCAGTTTGCCGAGCAGGAATTCGCCGCGCGTCACCGTGGAGGCGTAGATATTGTAGATCGAGCCGTTTTCGCGTTCGCGCACCACGCCCAGCGCGGTCAGAAATGGCGGTGATACCATCAGCACCAGCATGATCAACCCGGAACTCAGCGACCAGCGGCTGCGAATCGCCTGGTTGTAGAGATAGCGCGTGGCGAGCTGCACCGGCTGGATCGCTGCCCTTGCCTGGTCGGGGCGCATGCCGAAATGCTCGACCAGATAGCGGTTGATCAGCGCCGCGTTGAAATTGGCGTTGATGGCCGCGATATAGCCCTTGGCGACCTGGGTGCGGTAGGGAAACACGCCATCGATGAGGCTTTGCGCCGCGATATTCCGGCCCGCCAGCAGGCGTTGCTGAAAATCGGGCGGGATGATGATGGCGAAGCGGATGGCGCTTTTGTCCAGCAGTTTTTCCAGCTCGCGCACATTGCGCGCTTCGCCCTTGAAATCGAAATAGCGCGAGTCGATAAAGCGGTGCAGATAGTCCCGACTGAGCGCGCTGCGATCCTGATCGACGACGGCGAAGGGGATATTTTCGACATCGAAGGAGAGGCCGTAGCTGAGTACGACCAGGATCATCGTCGGCACGACGAAGGCCATCGCCAGAAACAGCCGGTCGCGCAGAATTTCGCGCGTCTCCTTCCAGGCCACGGCCAGGGCGCGACGCGGCTTCATGCGGCTGCCTCCGCGCGTTCCTGAGAGAGAATGCGGTAGACGAAAACATCCTCAAGGCTGGGTGCGCGAACCTGCATTTCCAATAATTCGATACCGTGCCCGGCCAGCAGCGCGGCGATGCGCTGGCGGGTCTGCGCCGG
>DRPO01000481.1 GCA_011330835.1 Gammaproteobacteria bacterium
TGACCGAGGAGGAATATCCCGTCATCCCGGCGAACGCCGGGATCCACTGAACCTACGCTGTTCAGTGGATCGTGGGCATCACAATCCGCGTTGGATCAACGACTGAGCGCCTTGTTTACCCGGTCCAGCAGCTTGGCTGTTACCTTGTCTTGCCTCTCTATCTTGGAAATGTAGGCTTGACTAACATTCATTCGCCGAGCCAGTTCTTCCTGGGTTATGTTGGCTTTGATCCGCGCCATCGCCACGGGGTTGTCGATATAGTCTTCCAGCTCGAAAGGAACATACTCGCCGGCGTTTTGCCTGGCCATTTCCTTGTCAATGGATTGACGTAGCGCCTGATAGACTCGTGTGGGCAAAAGCACGTACTCCTCACCGTCTATCGCTTTAATGACATTAACGCTCATTTGTATGCATCTCCACGCGATTTGATTCTTTCAATTGCAATAATCCGCAACAGGTCATCTCTATCAAAGATTACACGCCAACCACCGACGCGAAGCCTGAACAGGTGGCTTCCCTCAAGTTTCTTGATATCCAGCTCTTCATCATCGGGATTCAGGCCAAGCTTATGAATCTTTTCGGCAATCCACTGCCGTTCCGGTCGGGGAAGAGATCGCAGTTTTTTCTTCGCCTGTTTTTTGATCTTCACTGCGTAGGGCATGGTTATATTATAAGGTTGTAAATCGTTATATCAATGTCTTGGTGTTGGCGTGGCAGGTCGGTTATACGTATAATTTAACGTAGTTTATTCGGGAGTAAAAATCATGCGCGTCACCATGGCTGAGCTGAACAAGAGCGTCAACGCGATCATCAACCGCGCGCTAGAGGGGGGAGAAACGGTTACGGTGTTCAAGCATGGCAAGCCCGTTGCCGAGATCAGGCCGCTTGGCGATCATGTCGCGGTGGACAGGGCGCTGGAGTATCTTTCAGCGGTCGAGCCCGTTGCGGTGAGGGATTCCATTGATGAGGTGATTGCCGGAGGGCGGCAGCGTGGCTTTTAGGCATCTTGGGCATGGCGAGACGATCGAGCACGGCGTGGTCGTGGACAACAGCGTGATGATGCGCTGGTTGTTCCGGGATGGCTCCGAGGAGGATCAACGCTATGCGCGGTTGGTGTTGTCCGGCCTGAAGGCCGATTCGACGCCGGTTGTCGCGCCCTACCTTTGGGTCTACGAGGCCGCGTTTGTGGTGCATCATTACGTTCGCAAGGGGGCGATCTCCCCGGAAACCGGCGCGGATCACCTCAAGGGGTTGTTCGATCTTTGCACGGTTGTCCGGGGCGAAGAGACGCCGGTAGCGCTGATGGCGTTTGCCAGCGAGCACGGGGTGTCGGCCTATGATGCGTCCTATGTCTTGCTGGCCAGGGCGCATCGGCGTCCGATAGCGACTCTGGATCGGAACATGCTGGCGGCGGCCAGGCGGTTGGGGGTGACGGTTTTTCCGGATTAACTCGCATTTCTCACAGAACCGGGTAATTCTTGCATCCTGAGAAAAATGCGGTCAAGGCCGGGAATCGTTGGCGCCCAATGATCCATTTGCGTGATCGGTTTTTCATGGGGTGGTTTTCCTCCGGGAGGTCATGACCAGAACGACGCCGCCGAGCACCAGCGCCGCGCCGATCAGTTGGGTCGGCGTCAGGGTTTCGTCGAGCGTCAGCCAGGCGAGGATTAGCGTAAAGACGGGGCCGGCCGCGCCGATCAGCGCGGCGCGATCCGCTCCGATCAAGCCGATCCCGGCGTTGATCAGAAACGCGGGCAGCACGGTGGAAACCAGCGCGAGCGCCAGGGCGAGCCAGAGTACGGCGTTGGGAACCGCCAGTTGCTCGACGGGGCGCGTCAGCAGGAAGTGCGAGATCATCGCGCCGCAGGCGATCGCCATCGAATAGGCGGTAAACCGCCATGCGCCGAATCGGGGGATGTAGTGGCCGCTGGCGACCAGGTAGAGGGCGTAGGTCAGGGCGCTGCCGAGCACCAGCAACGCGCCGAGCGTGTCGTGGGCGGTTGGGGGCGCCGTTCGCGCGCCATAGACCAGTACGATTCCGGCATAGCTCAGCGCCAGAGCGATCCGCTGTGGGCGCTGAATGGCGCGTCGGTGGATCGCCGCCGTCAGCGCCACGACGAAGGTTGGATATAAAAACAGTATCAGCCGCTCCAGGCTTGCCGGGATCAGTTCCAGCCCCATGAAATCCAGCAGGCTGGAGAGGTAGTAGCCGGTCAATCCCAGCAGAGCCAGCGCGAGCCAGTCGCCGCGCCGTCGCGAGTCGCCGCGGGATTGCCCTCGCCACAACGCCGCCGCCAGAAAAAACGGCAGCGCCATCCCCATGCGCAGCGTCAGCAGCGTGACCGCGTCGATGCGCGCGCCATCGGCATAGGCCAGCTTGATGAACACCGGCTTGGTAGCAAAGGCGAGCGCGCCGAGCAGCACAAGGGCGCCGCCCAGCCCAGGGCGGTATGAAGCATGGGGTGTTGTGGTTTTCAAGGGATGCCTCCGGTTGAGGCAACCACGAATCCAGCGCGAAGATGAAGGGGCTTCAGGCAGTCGCGGCGGGATGCGCGGCTGCCGGTGAGTGAATCAGGTCAATGGCCAACGGCAGCAGCGAGCGGGCGAGCGCCAGCGCAGTCGAGATTTTCGGCTGATAATCGAAATCGGGAGCTGCGTCGTTGAGCCTGTCATGACGCGAACATAGCAGCGTCATGGGTATGGCGTCAATGAACTGGTTTTCGTCAAGAGCAAGGCGCAAGAAAAGCAGGCATAGGGGGCATGTATATCAATAGTTTCATATACCACTCAGTCGGTGCGTACCGACTGCTCCCTCTGAGAGGGTTAGGGGCTCCACGACCGAATCCCCACCGCCCTCCCTATCCGTCATTCCGGGCTGAGTGGAGCGAAGACCCGGAATCCAGAACGAGGCGCTGGATTCCCGCTTTCGCGGGAATGACGAGGTGGGCGGGAATGACGGAGGGGGTTTGGTGACGGAGTGAAACGTCCACCGCAATCCTCCCCCACAAGCTGGAAGGGGTGCTTTGGCCCCGCTTGACTAAACAGCATAGTGACGCGCCTCATCTCGGGATACAGTGTGCGGGTACTTCTGCAACTATTGATATTTCTCCAAAAAGGTATGCGGAGAAGTTTATGCAGTGAAATCAATCCGTGGGCGCTGCGTTGCCGATGACCGTGATGGGTAGAAACATGGCCACGGGTTCAGGATGTTCGCCGAGTGCGCCGCTGGCGAGTTCCAGAGGCTGGAAGCCGAGCTTTTCGTAAAACGGGATCGTCTCGGGTTTGGCGTCTACGACGACACCCGTACAGCCGGTTTTATCCCGCATTTCCAGAGCCAGCGCCAGCATGGCTCGGAGCAGCAGTTTTCCGATGCCCAGTCCTTGATGGAGTTCGTTCACGGCCAGCCGAGCGATGCGCAGGATGGGCATTGGATAGGCGGGCAGCTTTTTGTGCGGATGTTTCGACAGGGATGTCGCCGTCAGTTCGCCGCTGGAGACCGTGGCGAACCCGGCAATGTGTTTGCCTTGAACCGCGACGTAGGTCGTTCCAATGTGGTGTCGGAATTGGTTCTGGCCGGCGAAGCGCTGAAAAAACGGTCAAGTTCGATATTGCCGCACCGAAAGCTGGAGCGATCATCCTCGCGCCGCAGGGGGCGGATATGAATTTCCAGCGCTGTATCAGCCACGAAGCAGCGCTTTCAGGGCTTCCGTGGGGCGTTCTTTTTCGGCTAGTCGCGCGGCCAGTTTTGACATGGCGTCGGCGGTCAGTACCAGACGCGGTGGAATAATGGCGTCCTTGGGGATTTCCCGCAGTGCTTGCAGGTGGTGCTGCAACGCTTCTTCAATAAGATAGGCCTTTTTGACACCGTGGCGTTTCACATAGGCTTCCATCTCGGCCTTGGTATCTTTCGATATGTACGCGGATACCTGAGTTGTGGCAGTCATGGCAATGCTCTTTCTATAAAAATATAGATTATTCTACCGCTTATGCCTTTTGCAACCAAGAATACCCCGTTCAGGCCCCTGCGCATCTTGTCAGTTGACGGGAAGTTCTTCGCGCAATTTGTCGCGATCGATCCACCATTTATCCATCACGATGATATCGAGCACCCGGCTCATGCGGGGGAGGAAGGCCTTGGGGTCGTTCAGCTCCAGGCGCATCATCCAGGCGTCGAGGGCTTCCTGGCTTTTGACCTCGCTGTGACGCTCGGCGACGCGGGTGATCATGTTGCGGGTCAGGAAGTCCAGGCTTTCGAATTCTTCGTCGGAGGCGCGCAGGCCGACGATGTAGTGCGCGGTGGCGGCGGCGACGGCGGCGCCGTCCGAGTTGGGCGGGGTTTCGTCGATGAGGTAGTTCAGCATGGTGACCGAGGTCTGCGCGGAGACGGGGTAGGTGACCGCGAGCCAGATGCCATGCGCGAGGGCGATGTCGTTGGCGGGTTCGTTGGTGTTGTACATGACCTCGCAGGCTTCGACGGCCTCTTGCCAGTGCTTGTCGGCGACGAAGACGTCGAATGCGTCTCGCGCCAGCTCCCAGGCCTGGGCGGTTTCGCCAAGGCCGGTTCTCGCCTCCGCCATGTCCAGATTGAGAATGGCCTTTTCGCGGGGGGAGGCGTCGGCGGGCAGCGCCTTGAGCTTTTCGATCGACAGGTTGAGCTGGCGAACGTATTCGTCCCGGGTTTCCTGGCTGGTTGCATCAACGATGATCGACGGTGAGTCAGGGTTGGTCATGTTTTTTTCCGTGGGGTTGGCGAGATGGAGGGTGTTTTTGACCGCGAGAAGTATACTTCTCGCGGTCAAGAATATCCCATTCAGGGTACGTGGATTTTCGTCGAGAGCAAGGCGCAAAAACGCAGGCTTAGTGGGGCTATGGCAAGTTTTTGCAACGCAGCTATCGGCGAAAAGACGCGCGCCATGAATGGGGTATTCTTGACTGCGAGAAGTATATTACAGACTGAGTTTGCGGGCGGGATTTACCCTGATTTGATTGGGACAACGAGGCCGCGCCCGACATGCCCGTTGGGCCGGCGGGACGCCGGCGCTCCCAGGGGGGAGGGCGTCAGCTTTTTTCGCGGATGTCGAAGCGGGCGACCAGGTCGATGTTCCACAGGTAGGGGGTGCGGGCTTCGTATTTGAGGTTGAGCCAGTTGACGTTCTTGCCGCGTATGACCTTGAAGTTGCTGGCGTTGATGTAGTCGATCCCGTTGACGTTCAGGCGTTTTTCGATGGAGCGCCAGAGTCGGGTCTGGGAGACGTTGGCGCCCCGGTTTTCGCGCGCGACGTCGCGCATGATGTCGCGCACGGAAAAGTAGTTGTAGTAGATGGGGAAGAGTCTGAGCGCGAAGATGAACAGCAGGCCGGCAATGCTGAGGGTCACCAGACCGCTGATGAGTCCCAGGCCCTGTTGGTTGAATTTTCCCGTCCGTGGGCGGCGCATGGTGTGTCTCCGTCAGTGGATGGGCGTGCCGATGCGTGAGAAGTCGATGGAGCCTTCGGAAAAGTCCCAGTTCATCCAGATGAACATGGCGCGACCGACCAGGTTTTCCTCGGGAACGAAGCCCCAGAAGCGGCTGTCGTTGCTGTTGTCGCGGTTGTCGCCCATGACGAAGTAGTGGCCTTCGGGGACGACGTTGATGTAGTCGTGACCGCGTCGCCCATTGTTGAGGAGAATGCTGTGCTTGACGCCGTTGAGATCTTCCTGGTATTCGAATTCGTAGGGGTGCGCGTAGCGACCGCGCCCCTTGTACTGGCTGATCAGGGAGGTTTCGATCAATTTGCCGTTGACGTAGAGCTTCTTGTCGACATAGCGAATCCGGTCGCCGGGAAGGCCGATGACGCGCTTGATGTAGTCGAGGCTGGGGTCGCGCGGCCAGCGGAAGACGATAACGTCGCCGCGCTTGGGTTCGCTGGTTTCGAGAATTTTGGTGTGGGTGATGGGCAGCCGGACGCCGTAGGCGAATTTGTTGACCAGGATGAAGTCTCCGACCAGCAGGGTGGGCATCATCGAGCCGGAGGGGATGCGGAACGGCTCGGCGACGAAGGCGCGCAGGATCAGGACAACCAGCAGAACCGGGAAAAACGACCGCGAATACTCGACGTACCAGGGTTCGCCCGCCCGGTTGGCCGATTCCGTGGCCACGGCAGCGCCGCCGCCGGAAGGGGCCGGCGCGGTTTCGGCGGTGGCCTGGCGGTGCGGACGCAGCCAGAGGATGTCCAGCAGCCAGATGGCGCCGGTCAGAGCCGAGCCGATGACCAGAGCGGTTTCCAGATCAAAATGCATTGGGGTTCTCGGTTGATTTTGTCATCATAACATTCGTTGGGACATGTGCGCGGGCTGTATTGCTTGATTCGGCGTCCTTTCTCCAGCTCCGATCCATAGCAGATTATTGGTTAACCTTGAGTACCGCCAGGAACGCTTCCTGCGGAATTTCCACTTTTCCCACGCGCTTCATGCGCTTTTTACCCGCTTTTTGCTTTTCCAGCAATTTGCGTTTGCGTGTTATGTCGCCTCCGTAACACTTTGCGGTGACGTTTTTGCGCAGCGCCTTCACGGTTGAGCGTGCGATGATGTGGTTGCCGATGGCGGCCTGGATGGCGACCTCGAACATCTGGCGGGGGATGATGTCCTTCATCTTCGTGGTCAGTTCCCGTCCGCGAGACTGGCTGGCGGACTGATGGACGATGACCGACAGGGCGTCGACCCGGTCGCCGTTGATCAGGACGTCGACCTTGACCAGCGGCGCGGGCTGGAAGCGCTCGAAGTGGTAGTCGAAGGAGGCGAAGCCGCGGCTGACCGATTTCAGCCGGTCGAAGAAATCCAGCACGACTTCGCTGAGCGGCATTTCATAGACCAGCGACACCTGGTTGCCGAGATAGAGCATCTTCTTTTGCACGCCGCGTTTCTCGATGCACAGCGTCATCACGTCGCCGACATAGTCCTGCGGCACGAGGATGTTGGCGCTGATAATGGGCTCGCGGATTTCGGCGACTTCGTTGACCGGGGGGAGTTCCGCCGGGTTGTCGATCTTGAGGATGTCGCCCGCCGTGGTCAGCACTTCGTAGATGACCGACGGCGCGGTGGTGATCAGGTCGAGATTGTATTCGCGCTCCAGCCGTTCCTGAACGATCTCCATGTGCAGCATGCCCAGGAAGCCGCAGCGAAAGCCGAAGCCCAGCGCCTGTGAGGTCTCCGGCTCGAAACGCAACGAGGCGTCGTTGAGGCGCAGCTTGCCGAGGGCGTCGCGCAGGTTCTCGTAGTCGTCCGAACTGACGGGGTAAAGGCCGGCGAAAACCTTGGGCTGGACTTCCTGGAAGCCGGGAACGGGTTCATCGGCGGGATTGTCGGCGCTGGTGAAGGTGTCGCCCACGCGGGCCGCGTCGATGTCCTTGATGCCGGCCACGACGAAGCCGACATTGCCGACGGTGAGTTCTTCCTGGTCCAGCGGCTTGGGCGTGAAGATGCCGAGTTTGTCCACCTGGTGGGTTTGCTGGGTGGACATGGCGGTGATCTTTTGTTTTTTGGTCAGGCGGCCCTGCATGACGCGAACCAGCGAGACCACGCCGAGGTAGTTGTCGAACCAGGAGTCGATGATCAGCGCCTTGAGCGGCGCGTCCGCCTCGCCCTGGGGCGGCGGGATCTTCCGGACGATCAGTTCCAGCAGTTCTTCGATGCCTTCGCCGGTCTTGGCGCTGACGCCGAGCGCGTCGTCGGCCTCGATGCCGATGATGTCCTCGATTTCCTGCTTGACGCGATCCGGTTCGGCCGAGGGCAGATCGATCTTGTTCAGCACCGGGACGACTTCCACGTCGAGATCGAGCGCGGTGTAGCAATTGGCGACGCTTTGCGCTTCCACGCCCTGCGAGGCGTCCACGACCAGCAGCGCCCCTTCACAGGCCGACAGCGAGCGCGAAACCTCGTAGGAGAAATCGACATGGCCGGGCGTGTCGATGAAATTGAGCTGGTAGGTCTCGCCATCGCGGGCCTTGTAGTTGAGCGAAACGCTCTGGGCCTTGATGGTGATGCCGCGTTCGCGCTCCAGATCCATGGAGTCGAGCACCTGGTTTTCCATTTCGCGCTCGGTGAGGCCGCCGCAGTGCTGGATCAGGCGGTCCGAGAGCGTCGATTTGCCATGATCGATATGGGCGATGATGGAAAAGTTCCTGATATTATTGAGATTATCCATGCAGTTTCAGGTGTTCTCTGAACGGCTGTTCCTCGAAAAAATAACGGCAGACGACGGTCTCGCCGTCGGCAAGCACCGGAACCTGCGCATCATACCGGGATTTGAGGGTTTCATCCCGGTCGATATCGACGAGGCTGACTTCGATGTCCAGATCGGCGGCGACCGATTTCAGCTCCGCCAGCATCTGCTCGCACAGGTGGCAGTGCTGGCGGTAGTAGAGTGTCAGCCGGATGTTCAATCGATGCGCATCGGCAGGAATACCGGGCTGCCTTCCCGCTGGATCAGCACGGCCACGGAGCGTCCGGCGGGCAGTTGCTTGACGATGTCGTCGAGCTTGTCCAGATCGGTGATCTTTTCGTTGTTCAGCGAAAGGATGACGTCGCCCTCGTGAATGCCCGCCTTTTTGGCCGGGCCGGGCAGAACCTCCTCGACCATGACGCCGCTGGTGAGCTTCTCTTTCTCTTTCAGCTCCTTGGGCAAGGGGGCGAGCAGCAGCCCCAGCCGCGCCTGTTTGCGGGCGCGACCGCCTTCGCCGCGGGCGGCGATTTCGTCATCGTCCGGCAGCGCCTCGATGGTGACCTTGATGGTCATCTCCTTGCCGTTGCGCAACAGCTTGAGTTCGGCCTGCTTGCCCACGCCGACGCGCCCGACCAGCGGCGGCAGGTCGGCGGAGTGGGATAGCGGTTCGCCATTGAAGCTCAGCAGGATGTCGCCGACCTGGATGCCGGCCTTTTCCGCCGGGCTGTCGGGCAGTATCTGGGCGACCAGCGCGCCCCGGGGCCGTTTCAGCCCGAAGGATTCGGCCAGTTCGCGGGTGATTTCCTGGATATAGACGCCCAGCCAGCCGCGCGTGACCTTGCCGGTGGTCTTGATCTGCTCAACCACTTCCATCGCGACCTCGATGGGAATGGCGAAGGAGACGCCCATGAAGCCGCCGGTGCGGCTGTAGATCTGCGAATTGATGCCGACCACCTCGCCATCGAGATTGAACAGCGGGCCGCCCGAGTTGCCGGGATTGATGGCGACATCGGTTTGGATGAACGGGACGTATTGCTCGCTCGGCAGGGTACGGCCCTTGGCGCTGACGATGCCGGCGGTGACGGAGTGATCGAAATTGAAGGGCGAGCCGATGGCGAGCACCCATTCGCCCACCTTCAGCGATTCCGAGCTGCCGAGCTTGAGAACCGGCAGATCCGTGGCGTCGATCTTCAGCAGGGCGACATCGGTGCGCGGGTCGGAGCCGATGACTTTCGCCGGGAACTCGCGACGGTCGCTCATGCGGACGATCACTTCGTCGGCGCCATCGACAACATGGTGGTTGGTAATGACGTAGCCGTCCGAAGAGATGATGAACCCCGAGCCCAGTGATTTGGTCTCGATGCTGTCGTCGTCATCGCCTCCCGGCGCGGAGTCCCCGTCTTCGCCGGATTCGGGCGCCTTGCCGTGTTTTTCGAGAAACTTTTTCAGAAAGTCGTTGAGCTGGCCGGGATCCGGGTTTCGCGGCAGGTGGAAACCGGGAAAGCGACTGCCAATCATGGTCTTGTGGGTGGTGCTGATGTTGACCACGGCGGCGCTGTTTCGCTCGACGATTCCGGTGAAATCCGGCAGGCCGGCGACACGCGCCAGCGCCGGCGATGTCATGGCGAACAGCAGCAGAATCGCGATCAGGGCGATGGGCAGGCGATGCTTTGCCCGGAACCTGGGCAGGTGAACTCTTGAAACAGATGTCATAACGGGTTCCAACTCATGGAATAACGGGATAATGGCGGCGGTTGCCGGCGCATGATTCGCGCCCTGGCGTCAATGGACCAGCCTTTGCAGCGTTGGCAGGTTGGCCGCCCCTTGGCGTTTGTTGCGCATTCTGAGCCAGCCCAGTCCGGTAGCGAACCCCAGCGCTCCGGCGATTATAACAGGCATTTCGCCGTCGGGAGCGAGCCACAGACGGGCGAGCATCGAGAACAGGAACAGTCCCAGCAGCGGCGACAGGTAGAGCAGGGCGGCGCCCTTGAGAAAGGTTCGTTCGGGAATGCCGAGAATGGCGAGATCTCCCGGCTTTGCGCCGATATCGTTCTTGACGCGGAAGCCGGCTTGCTGGCGCTGTTCAAGCAGCCGCGACATCATCGAGACGCCACAACCGCCGGACGCCGAACAGGAATCGCAGCCCGAGCCCGCCGATGCGGGCGTGACGGTCGCGAAATCGCCGTCGATGCCGGTGACTCTGACTTGCTCTTCAATCACTGAACGCGGGTGTCGTGTACGAGTGAACCAGCGATCAGTTTAACGGTTTTTTCGGGAACATCGCCAATAACCGTAACGATGTATCCGTTCTTCAGGCGGGAGACCGCATTCAGCGCGCCGGAAGAGGCGACGCCTTCGGTGTAGGGCTCGTTGGGGTCGTAGGGCGCGATGAAGACCGATACGGTGGCCAGGCCATCGTCGAGCACGATGTGTTGCACCGAAGTTTGGACCCCGGCCAGGCGCCGCATGCTGTTGTGGGCGACTTTGAATCCCGGGGGAAGTTCGGTGAACTGCCAGGCCGGGTCGGGCCGCAATGCCGGGTCGGTTTTCTTGCTCCGGGTCGTTTGAAGCAGTTCGAAGTCCTTTTCGTGCATCGTGGTTTGCAGATGCTCCGTCGGCACCGAGGTGGGAAGCTCCAGATTGGTGAAGATCATCTGTTCGACGGGTTGCCCTGAATTGTCCAGCGTCTGGGATTTCAGCAGCAGGCCGGTTTCATTGTGGATGCACAGCCGGTAGCCATAGCGGAACTGATCTCTGGGGAAGATGGAGATAATCTTGCAGTAGTGATCGGCGATTCGTTCGCTGCCGTTGAGTTCGAATTCGTACCAGGGATTCCGGTTCTTGACGCTTTCGAGAAAGCCGGCAGCGTCCGCGTGGTGGTTGCGAGGCTGGATCAATACCTGCTTCTTGCGGGGCAAGACCGAGAAGACATGCTCTTCGTCCCGCACGACTTCCTTGGAGACGCCGGTTAGCAGCGTAATGCGCTCCCGTTCCCCCTTTTCGTCGAAACCGTGGACGATCTGCATGGTTTCCACCTTGGGGCCGTTGATGAAGATAAAGGTGCCCTCGTAATTCAGGTATTGCTCGGCGGTAATCATCTTCTCCAGCCAGTCGCGGACGGCCCGCGCGTCGTCGGATGCGGCGTAGGCGGGGCAGCAGATCAGCGCCGCCAGTATCAGCCTGGTGACATGCTTCATCGATGGCTAGGGCTCTTCGGCGTTGAATCCGACGACCCTGACTTGTGGCAGCAGGACGGGATGGGTGGCGTATTCGGCGTGCGTGGTGAGATAGCTTTCCATGCGAGGATCGACGAGCCGGGCCTCCAGCGTCTTGACCGCGCCTTTCGGCAGGGGCGCGGCGTTCGTCGCCGCAACGTCTTCCGCCTGAACCACGGCGACCGGCGTCGCCTTTGGCGGCGCGATGACCTGTTGCGCGACGGCGGCGTCCGGCGTCGTCGCCGCGACCTCGATTTGCGGCGCGGATTCGTTGGTGGCGGTCAGTGATTTCAGCATCAGCACCGAAATGGCGGCGACCGAGGCGGCGATCGCAACGCCCGCCAGCGGTTTGAGCCAGCGCGAACCGGATGGTTCGGTGGAGGCGTCGTAGCCGGGCATTTCGTCATGAATCCGGGCGAGGACCCGCCGGGAGAAGTCGTTGGGGATCCGTTCCGGCAGCTCGCCCCGGAGTGCGTCGCCAATCAGATGGTAGCGCGACCATTTGGCTTTCAGCGCCTCGTTGGCCGTCAGTTCCCTGGTCAATCGGCGCGCCTCGAATGCGCCCGCTTCGCCATCAATCAGCGCGGAGATCCTTTCTTCGATCGGTGTCGTCATGTTTCCTTTACCTGTGTTAAACCTACTCGATTAGGCAGCGGATCAGTAAATAAGTTCACGCTAATAAATGCGCGAACAAGCAATAATGTGACCCAGTCAGCATTTTTTCTGACCGCTTGCTTGTCCAGAAATCGCCTGCGATCGTTTTTTGTCTTGCTAGGCGCTCCGGGGGAGCGGTTTTATAAATCAACAATATAGCACAGGCCAGGGGCGGTTGTCCCGCCAATGTCGGCCAAGGGGCCGGGCGAGAGTGGTTCGTCGGGAACCGGTCGGGCGTTTCGCGTTCACCGCCCGGAGGCGGATCACCGCATTAATGGCGACAGCACGCGGTCGATGGCTTCCCGGGCGCGAAAGATGCGCGAGCGCACGGTGCCGATCGGGCAATCCATGGCGCTGGCGATTGCATCGTAACTGAGTCCCTCGATTTCCCGCAGGGTGATGGCTGTTTTCAGATCTTCCGGGAGGTTCTGGATGGTTTCGACGATGGTGATCTTGATTTCCTCGCTGAGCAGCATTCTTTCCGGCGTCGAGGTGTCGCGCAGCGCGGCGAAATCGCCGAATTGCTCCGCCTCGTCGGCGTCGATCTCCATGCCGGGCTTGCGGCGCTCGTTGGCGACCAGGTGGTTCTTGGCGGTGTTGATGGCGATGCGATAGAGCCAGGTGTAGAACGCGCTGTCGCCCCGGAAGCTGGCCATGCCGCGGTAGGCCTTGACGAAGGACTCCTGGGCGACGTCGAGCGCGATGTTCGGATCCTTGACGTAGCGGCTGACCAGATGAATGATCTTGTTCTGATATTTCTGGACGAGCAGGTCGAAAGCCGCGCGATCGCCGGCTTGAACCATTTTGACCAGTTCCGCGTCTGTGACTTCCACTTCTGAGTTGATATTCACTGGATTCTACCTGGTTGTTTTATAGTTATAGTTGTCTTTTCGGGACTCAGTGATCCTTGTTGTCGATTCTTGAGTGTTGTCAAACTATTTTGTCGTCAGTTGTGCTGGATCCGGAAATCCAACCCGGTCACATCATTCCGCTGATTCTGGATCGTTCATTCCGTCATTCATGACCGTTCGACGGAAAATCGTTTGCGACGGCCTGGTCATGATTATGACAAAATAGCCGACGAAATGAACAGTCAGAGACAAACGCAACACGACTTCGATCACGATGCGCTGATTATCGGCAGCGGCGCGGCGGGGCTGACGCTGGCGCTCAATCTGGCCGAACGGGCTCGCGTGGCGGTGCTGAGCAAGGTCGAGGTGACCGAGGGCAGCACCTATTATGCGCAGGGCGGCATCTCGGCGGTGCTGGCGGAATCCGACAGCGTGGAGTCGCATATTCGCGATACCCTGGTGGCGGGCGCGGGGCTTTGCGACGAGCGAGCGGTTCGATTCACGGTCGAAAACGGTCGCGCCGCGGTCGAGTGGCTCCGGGAAATGGGCGTGCCTTTCAGTCTCGAAGAGGCTGGCTCTTCGGACAACGCGCTGGGGCTGCACCTGACGCGCGAGGGGGGGCACAGCCATCGCCGGGTCGCGCACGCCGATGACGCGACGGGGCGGGCGATTGAAACGACTTTGGTGGGGCAGGCGCGTCGGCATCCCGGAATCACCCTCTATGAAGGCCACGTCGCCGTCGATTTGATCACCGTTGACGATCGGGGCGAAAAGCGCTGTGTCGGCGCTTATGTGCTCGACCGGGAGACGCTGCGGGTCGAGGTGTTTCGGGCGCGGGTGGTGGTGCTGGCGACGGGCGGGGCCAGCAAGGTCTATCTCTACACCTCCAACCCCGACATTTCCACTGGCGATGGCGTCGCCATGGCCTGGCGGGCGGGTTGCCGCATCGCCAACATGGAATTCATGCAGTTTCATCCCACCTGTCTGTATCACCCGCGCGCGAAATCCTTTCTGATTACCGAAGCGGTGCGCGGAGAGGGCGGGCGCCTGCTGCTGCCGGACGGCGAGCGGTTCATGCCGCGTTTCGACGAACGCGCCGAACTGGCGCCGCGCGATATCGTGGCGCGGGCCATCGACCACGAAATGAAGCGCCTGGGGATCGACAATGTCTACTTGGATATCAGCCACAAACCGACCGACTTTATCCTGCGCCATTTTCCGACCGTGCACGCGCGCTGTCTGGAATTCGGCTTCGACATGACGCGCGAGCCGCTGCCGGTCGTCCCGGCGGCGCACTACACCTGCGGCGGCGTGATGACCGATCTGAACGCGCGGACCGATCTGGCGGGGCTGTACGCCATCGGCGAGGCGGCCTGCACCGGTTTGCACGGCGCCAACCGGATGGCGAGCAACTCGTTGCTGGAATGCCTGGTATTCGCCAAGGCCGCCGCCGAGGACATTGCGCCAAGACTGACGCAAGCCTGGGAGCCGCCCCAAGTGTCGCCGTGGGACGCCAGCCAGGTCACGGATTCGGACGAGCAGGTTGTGGTCACCCACAACTGGGACGAACTGCGGCGCTTCATGTGGGACTACGTCGGCATCGTTCGCACCACCAAGCGGCTGCAACGGGCCATGCACCGCGTGGAACTGCTCAAGCACGAGATTTTCGAGTACTACGCCAATTTCACGGTCACGCCCGATTTGCTGGAGCTGCGCAACCTGGTGCTGGTCGCTGAGCTGATCATCCAGTCCGCGCTGGCGCGCAAGGAGAGCCGCGGATTGCACTACACCCGGGACTACCCCGAGCCGGATCCCGCGCTGGCGGGCAAGAGCACGATACTCGCGCCGGGCGGGCGCTCGCCGCGAACGCCGATTACCATCCTCCACAGCGAATGACGCACCGACGCAGCCACATCGCCTGGCTGGCGCTCATTCTCCACTGCTGGATGCTTGCGGCCTGCGCCAGCCTGCCGGCAACCCGGCCCCGACCGCCACAATGGGCGACCCCGGTTTCCGATACGCATCTGCGCAACTTCTATCGCGTCGACAGCCAGCTCTACCGCTCCGCGCAGCCGGACGCCGAGGGCATGCGCGAGCTGCGCGCCCGAGGCATCCGCACCGTGCTGGATCTGCGCTACTGGCATGACGACAAGACCATCGCCAGGGGAACCGGTTTGACCATTCTCCACCTGCCGATGATGGCCAACGCCATCGCCCCCGGAGACTTGCGGCAGGCCGTCGAACTGATCCGCCAGGCCGAAAAGCCGATCCTGGTGCACTGCCGTTTTGGCGCCGACCGCACCGGCGGCGTCATCGCCGCCTACCGGGTGCTCGAACAGGGCTGGTCGAGCGAACAGGCCAACGAGGAGATGCTGCGCGGCGGCTATGGCCATCATTACCTCCTGTTTCCCGGCATCCGGGCGGCGGTCGATCAGGTCGCGGAATAGATCCGGTCGGGGCGTCAATCCGGGAGATCCGAGATATGGCGCGGGCATGGAGCAGGGCGAACACGCAGGTTCGCCCCTACGTGCCGCCCCGACGCCATGAACGGTCTCCCGTTAGGGGCGGACCCGCGAGTCCGCCCAGACGTGTATGCCCCCCAGCATGGGGTTTGAGTTATCCCTGGTCTCTGGGTATCGTTGCATCAAAGCATAGGTTCAAAAGGTTCAAAGAGGCGCGAGGCAATGGCTGGCAAGACACTGTATGACAAGCTCTGGGACGCCCATGTGGTGCGCACCGAGGAGGATGGCACGGCGCTGCTCTATATCGACCGGCATCTGGTTCACGAGGTGACTTCGCCGCAGGCTTTCGAGGGCTTGCGGCTGGCGGGGCGCAGGCCCTGGCGCTCCGATTCGATACTGGCGGTTCCCGATCACAATGTGCCCACCGACAACCGCGCGGCGGGGATCAGCGATCCGGTGGCGCGCACCCAGGTGGCGACGCTGGATCGCAACTGCGACGAGTTTGGTCTGACCGAGTTCCGCATGGACGATATCCGTCAGGGCATCGTTCATGTCATCGGGCCGGAGCAGGGCGCGACGCTGCCGGGCATGACCGTGGTTTGCGGCGATTCGCATACCTCGACGCATGGCGCCTTCGGCGCTCTGGCGCACGGCATCGGCACGTCGGAGGTGGAGCATGTCCTGGCGACTCAGTGTCTGCTGCAGAAAAAGATGAAGAACATGCTGGTGCGCGTCGAGGGTCAGGTTGGGCCGGGCGTGACCGCCAAGGATATCGTGCTGGCGATTATTGGCGAGATCGGCACGGCGGGCGGCACGGGCCACGCCATCGAGTTCGCCGGCGAGGCGATTTCGGCGCTGTCCATCGAGGGTCGGATGACGGTCTGCAACATGGCCATCGAGGCGGGCGCCCGCGCGGGAATGGTGGCGGTGGATGAGGTGACCATCGAGTATTTCCGGGGTCGTCCCTATGCGCCCAAGGGGGCGATGTGGGATCGCGCCGTGACCGCCTGGCGGGAGCTGGTCTCCGATCCCGACGCTCGTTTCGATCGCGTCGTGACGCTGGACGCCAGCCGGATCGAGCCGCAGGTGACCTGGGGCACGTCTCCGGAAATGACGACGGGCGTGACCGGTCGCATTCCCGATCCATCGGAGGAGAGCGATCCGGTCAAGGCCGATGGCATTCGCCGCGCGCTGGAGTACATGGGGCTGGAGCCGAACAAACCGATCTCCGAGATTCGCGTCGACAAGGCTTTCATCGGCTCCTGCACCAATTCGCGCATCGAGGATCTGCGCGCCGCCGCCGCCGTGGTCAAGGGTCGCAAGGTCGCGGATACCGTCAAGCAGGCGCTGGTCGTGCCCGGCTCTGGCCTGGTCAAGCGGCAGGCGGAGGAGGAAGGGCTGGACCGCATCTTCAAGGAAGCCGGTTTTGAATGGCGCGAGCCGGGCTGTTCCATGTGCCTGGCGATGAACGCCGATCGTCTGGAGCCCGGCGAGCGGTGCGCCTCGACCTCCAATCGCAATTTCGAGGGGCGTCAGGGGCAGGGCGGACGCACCCACCTGGTCAGCCCGGCGATGGCGGCGGGCGCGGCCATCGCGGGAAATTTTGTAGATGTGCGCTTTTTGGACTAGAATCTATCTCATCCAAATAAAATCAACTGGTTCAGGGATTTTGTTTAAGCAATCTATGAGGGGATTCGATCATGATCAAACAGATACTCGTTATTGGCGCCGCTGTTTCCGTTTTCACGCTGAATGGTTGTAGCACCGCTCGCGGCTTTGGCCAGGATCTTGAGGATTTGGGCCGCATCATTCAGGGCCAGACCGCCAAGAACTATCAGTCCCACCGTTCCATGAAGAAGGTGCGCGCCCAGAAGGTCGACAGTACTTCCGTCGTCACCAGTTCGGCCACCAGCGCCCCTGTCGTCACCAGTTCGGTCGCCAGTGGAACCACGACTTACAGCTATGTTGAGCCAGCTGCCTCCACCGCCACGGAGATTAGCCAGGCGCCGGTGGTTTCTTACCCTTACACCCCGGAGTCGACCGCGGTCTCGCGGACGCCCGTCCACTAACGGAAAGCCATGGAAAAATTTACCCAGCTGAAAGGCGTCGTGATCCCGATGGATCGCGCCAACGTGGATACCGACGCCATCATTCCCAAGCAGTATCTCAAGTCGGTGGCGCGCACCGGCTTTGGCGTCAACCTGTTCGACGACTGGCGCTATCTGGATCCGGGCGAGCCGGACATGGACCATTCCACGCGCCGGCCCAACCCGGATTTCGTGCTCAACCAACCGCGCTACCAGGGTGGAGAGATACTGCTGGCCCGGGACAATTTCGGTTGCGGTTCTTCGCGGGAGCATGCCGTCTGGGCGCTAACCGATTACGGCATTCGCGCCGTGATCGCGCCCTCTTTCGCGGATATATTTTTCAACAACAGCTTCAAGAACAGCCTGCTGCCCGTGGTCCTTGCGGAGCAGGACGTGGACGAACTCTTCCAGGCGGCCTTCGCCAGGAAAGGCTACGCGCTGGAGATCGACCTGGAAGCGCAAACCGTGACCACCCCGGAAGGCAAGCGCTACCACTTCGACATCGACCCCTTCCGGAAATACTGTTTGCTCAACGGACTGGATGACATCGGGCTGACCTTGCGCAACGCCGACGAGATTCGCGCCTATGAGGAGCGTCGCCGGGTCGAGGCGCCGTGGTTGTTCGGCGCGACGGGGTAGGCGGTTTCCGATACGCTATTCCAGCGCGGCGGGCGTGGCCCGGCTATGGGTGCGTTTTTCGCTTTGCTCTCAACGAAAATCCACGCACCCTGAAAGGGGTATTCCGCGGATCCCCTGATTCGGGGCGGGTGGTTTCTGGATCCCGGCGTTCGCCGGGGTGACGACCGCGAAAATACGGATAACAGCCACAATAAAGCGGGATGACGGCCACGGGAAAATCGGATGACGGCTACCAAAAAAGTGGGATGACGGTCACGCAAAAATAGGTCATCCCGGCGAACGCCGGGATCCAATTCAACGGTTCTCTCGCGATATCTCCCTATTCCTTGTTATTATTCAGCGTTTGCGGTCAATAGCCGCTTTTCAGCATCCTGTAGGGAAAGCATTCAATGCACAAGATTCTGTTATTGCCGGGCGATGGCATTGGGCCCGAAATCGTCGCGGAGGCTCGCAAGGTTCTCGATGTCTTGCGCGCGGATTTTGGTTTCGACGCCGAGCTGGAGGAGGCGCCGGTTGGCGGCGCGGGATACGACGCGGCGGGTTCGCCGTTGCCGGAGGAGACGCTTGCGCTGGCGCGCGCCGCCGATTCGCTTCTGCTGGGCGCGGTGGGCGGTCCTCAATATGAGTCGCTGCCCCGGGAGAAGCGGCCCGAACGGGGGTTGCTGGGATTGCGTTCGGCGCTGGACCTGTTCGCCAACCTGCGGCCAGCCATCCTGTATCCCCAGCTCGCGGAGGCGTCCACGCTGAGATCCGATGTCGTCAGCGGCCTGGATATCATGATCGTTCGCGAACTGACCGGGGGGATCTATTTTGGTCAGCCGCGCGGCATCCGGGAGCGGGATGACGGACAGCGCGAGGGTTTCAATACCCTGGTCTATTCCGAGTCCGAGGTCGAGCGGATCGCCCGGGTCGCCTTCGATGCGGCCATGAAACGCGACAAGCGCCTGTGCTCGGTGGACAAGGCCAACGTGCTGGAGGTTTCCGAGCTTTGGCGCGAGGTGCTAGAATCCGTCGCCCCCGACTACCCGGAAGTCGCGCTGTCGCATATGTATGTCGACAATGCCGCGATGCAACTGGTGCGCGAACCGAAACAGTTCGATGTCATGGTGACCGGCAATCTGTTTGGCGACATCCTGTCCGATGCCGCCGCGATGCTGACAGGCTCCATTGGCATGTTGCCTTCCGCTTCCCTGAATCGTGATGGTTATGGCATGTACGAACCGATACATGGTTCGGCGCCGGATATCGCCGGGCAGGGAATGGCCAATCCTTTGGCGACAATCCTTTCGGTGGCCATGATGCTGCGGCACAGCCTGGACCGGGCGGATCTGGCCGACCGGATCGAAGCGGCTGTCGGCGGCGTGCTGGATCAGGGATTGCGGACGCCGGATATCTGGACCGAGGGAACGGTCGAGGTGGGAACCGTTGCGATGGGCGACGCGGTGGTGGAGTCGCTGCGCGCCGCGTCGAATTGACTTAGGAGTGGAAGCTGAACCATGAGCAAGACTTATGACGTAGCCGTCGTCGGCGCCACCGGCGCGGTCGGCGAAACCATGCTGGAGATCCTCCACCAGCGCAATTTCCCGGTTGGCGAGGTTTACGCGCTGGCCAGTTCCCGCTCCGTGGGAAAGCGCGTACCGTTTGGCGATCGCTATCTGGTGGTTCAGGATTTGGAACAGTTTGACTTCTCCAAGGCGCAAATTGGTCTGTTTTCCGCCGGCGCATCGATTTCCGATATCTATGCGCCCAGGGCGGCCGAAGCTGGCTGCGTGGTCATCGACAA
>DRPO01000482.1 GCA_011330835.1 Gammaproteobacteria bacterium
CAGGCGCCATCGCGGTACTCCAGTTGCGCGTAGCTGGCGCGGGGGTCGCCGTCGAAGGGCGAGCCGGCCGATCCCGAGTTGACGATCTCGCAGCCGTTGAACCGGCGAATCAGCGGGCGGTGGGTATGCGCGGTAAGAAACACCGATAACCCCGGCGGGACGCGGCGCGCGAGTTCTTCATCGTCGATATGCGGCATGATGCCGGAGCGGTTTCCCAGCATCGATCCGTGCATGGCGCTGACGCGCGCCTCGGGGTCGGCGGGCGGCGAGAACCGGAAATCATCTCCCCACTCCCGCATGACCGAGGCATCTTGTCCCAACTGTCGGCTGGTCCAGTCGGTGAATTGCCGCAACGGGCGCTCCCAGGCCGGCTGATCCGCGGCTTCGGTCTCGCCGCAATGCAGCACGAAGTCCTCATGATTGCCGCGCAGGGCGATCCAGTCATGCGCCTTGCGCAGCCTCTCGAACAGCGTCAGGCAGCCGAGGCTGTCGGGGCCGCGATTGACCAGGTCGCCATTCATGATGACGAGGTCGGGGCGCCAGGCGAGGATGTGTTCCACCACGGTCAGCATGGGCGGAAGGTTGGCCTGGACGTCGGAAAATACGGCGACTTTCATAAGGAGAGTTTACGCTTATTCCTTGTGGTGTTGCGGAGGTATTCCGCGATATGTTCGGGCTGTCCGATTGCCCGGGCCGGCGCGGGGCGAAAGAAGGGGGGAGTAAGAGCGGCATTCGGCTCGTCGGGCCGAGCCCGACATTGCCGGGTGGGCCGGCGGGACGCCGGCGCTCCCGGGAGGGGCTGGGCGCGCCGGCATCTTGCCGGCTCGGGCGTTGGGTGTGTCGTTGGCTGGTTTCAGGCGGCTGCCCGTTGCTGGGCGCGTTTGCTCAATGCCTTGAAGATCTGTTCGCCGGTGAGCGGGCGGGCGAACAGGAATCCCTGCGCCAGACGACAGCCGGCGGCGCGTAGATAGTCGAGCTGTTTCCGGCTTTCGACGCCCTGGGCGATGACTTCGATTTCGAGGTTTCGGGCCATTTCCATGATGCTGGCGATGATGGCCTGGTCGTCCTTGTCCTCGACAACATTGCGAATGAACTGGCGGTCGATTTTCAGGTAGTCCAGGTCGAAACGCCGGAGGTAGTTGATGGAGGAGAGGCCGGCGCCGAAGTTGTCGAGCGCGACGCGACAGCCTTGTTCGCGGATCTCCAGCAGCCGGCGGGTGGTGGCGTGAGCGTCTTTCATGACGGAGTTTTCCAGCAGTTCGAACACCAGCTGCTCCGCCGGAAAACCGGATTTCTCGAGCGCGTATTCGATGTCGGCGGCGAAATTGTGGCTGAAGAACCGCGAGTTGCCGAGGTTGACGGAGAGATTGATCGGGGCCAGTCCCTTGTCCTGCCAGCACTGGACTTCGGCGCAGGCGGTTTCCAGCACCCATTGGTCTATCTGGGCCATGATGCCCAGCTTTTCGGCGATGGGGATGAACCGCTCGGGCGAGATCAGTCCGTGCTGGGCGGAGCGCCAGCGAATCAGGGCCTCGACGCCGGTGACGACGCCTCGGGCAATATCGATCTGGGGTTGGTAGAGCAGTTCGAATTCGCCGTTCTTCAGCGCGCGCTTCAGCGGTTTTTCAATGCCCAGATGGTTGTAGGCCGGCGAGTTCATCCGCGCATCGTAGTAGCGGAAATAGTGCTTGCCGGTCAGCTTGGCGTAGCGCATGGCTTCCTCGGCGCGGGCGAGCAAATGGCTGCTGTTGGCGGCGTCCCGGGGGTAGAGGCTGATGCCGATGCTGGCGGAGGTTTTCAGCGGGCCGCGGGTTTCCGAGGTCGGCGATTCCAGCGCGTCCAGGATGCGTTTGGCGACCGCGCCGGCGGTCTCGGCGGCGTCCAGGTCGGTCAGCAGGACGGCGAACTTGTCGCCGCCGATCCGGGAGATGTTTTCGTCCTGAATGTCGGAGACGGTGTCGGCGCCGCGAATGCAGTAACGGATGGTCTTGCCGATGGCGGCCAGCAACTGGTCGCCCAGGTTGTGGCCCAGCTTTTCGTTGACCTCGCGAAAATCGTCCAGATCGAGATACAAGATAGCGACCATGTTTTTCCTGATTTCCGCGCGGCGGATGGCCTGGTCGGCGCGATTGAGAAAGGTTGGCTTGTTGGCCAGGCCGGTGACGCTGTCCTGATAGGCGAGCCGCCGGACGGATTCATCCACCGCCCGGCGGTCGGTAATGTCTTGCAGCGTGCCTTCAAGCACGGCGGGGCGTTCCTGAACCAGGCGGCCCTGCATCAGGAAATTCCGGGCGCCCTTGCGGGTTTCGCGCAGCCGATGCTCGGAGGAAAAGCTTTGCTGGCGGGCGGCGGCGAGATAGAGCTGATCCTTGACCGTCTCGCGTTCGTCCTCATCGAGGTAGGCGAGGTAGTCGTCCAGCGTGGCTTCGGCGGGGAGCTTGTCGAGCAGCAGGCGGATGCCGGCCGAGCACTGAAACGCGTTGGAATGAATGATCCAGCGCCAGCTGCCCCTGGACAGCAGGCGACGCGTCGGCTCTTGTTTTCGACGTTGCTGTCGAGCCCGGCGCGAGGCGTTGGCGGCTTCCAGCAGCTTGGGGATTTTGTGCGTGACCAGATTCC
Organism: Gammaproteobacteria bacterium; assembly: GCA_011330835.1. GTDB lineage: Bacteria > Pseudomonadota > Gammaproteobacteria > UWMA-0217 > UWMA-0217 > HyVt-560. The sequence continues at coordinate 2,620 of DRPO01000482.1, forward strand.
AGTTGACCGGCTTGCACAGATAGTCGCTGGCGCCGGCGGCGAAGGATTGCTCGATGGCGGCCTGGTCTTCCCGGCTGGTGAGCATCAGGACCGGAATGGACTTGCCGATGGCGCTCTTGCGAATCTGCCGACAGACCTGGATGCCGTTGATATGCGGCATTTCCACGTCCAGCAGTATCAGATCCGGCACGATTCTGCCAAACAGCGCCAGCGCCTGACGGCCATTGACGGCCTCGATGACCTGATAGCCGCGCTGACTCAGCGCCCGGGCGGCGACCAGCCGCGTGAAGCGATCGTCTTCCACGATGAGGATCCGGATCTTCCGTTGATCCGGGCTCCCCCCTGATTGTCTGTCCATGACGGTTTCCCTGTTGTCCCTGGCCATTGTTCAACCTCCTGTCGAACAAAGTCCCTTGGTATCGCCGGCATGCTATTGCGTTGGTTGGGCGCGCGGAAACCCTGTCCAGACATGAGCGGGGCAAATTCGGATGAAGTCGGACTGGATAGGCTTTAATGTGAAAACTGTCTATAATCCGCCGATTCATTTTGGATGTGGAAGGGGTTCATGAAGGATATGCTGAAGTTTGGTCGTCTGTTCGGGCGGCTCGCTGTTTTGGCAACGTTTGTATTGATTTTGGCGTGTCAGGCGGCGATTGCGACTGACAGAACGGTCATTTCCGAAAACATGATTTTCCTGCAGGATGACGGGCGTTCTTATCTGTTGCATCGCACCATGCGAACGGATTGGGACGCTTACAACTTCCACGTCGACAAAAAGCTGAAGCTGGACGACTTCTACTATATCTATCCCAATGATTTTAAGTGGGATGGAGAGTCTTCCGCCGACACCAATATCCTGAAGTTCACCCAGGGGACCTTCGTGGTGATGTATCCCGGTCGCTTCGAAAAGGAAGTGACCGTGGACGACAAGGGGGTCTACATCTTCAACAGCTGGGACGGGAGTCAACGCGAAGACGGACTTTTCGGTCTCTGGAACTCGCCTGGCGATTTCACCCGTTTCGTCTACACCTGGGTGTTCCCCGAGCATTTCGAGGTGCTGGATTACAAGAGCAATCGCGATGGCCAGTGGGTGCCCCGGAACAACACGGTTTCGTACTTTGGAGAGAACGTCAACAGCCTGATGTTCACCATCCGGTATCGAGAGAAAGACTCTGACGGCGATGGCGTTGGCGATCGCGCGGATCGGTGCCCCGATTCGGAAAAAGGCTCCAGGGTTGACGCCAAAGGTTGTCCTCCGGACAGCGATGGCGACGGCGTGATCGATTTGCGGGACAAATGTCCGGAGACTCCGCTGGGCGCCCGCGTTGGCGAAGCAGGTTGCAGGCTCGACGCCGATGGCGATGGGGTTTTCGATTTCATTGACCAGTGTCCGGAAACGGCCAGCGGTCTCAAGGTTGGGCCACTGGGCTGCGAGGTGGATTCGGATCGTGACGGCGTGGTCGACAGTCAGGACAAATGTCCCGAGTCGCCGCGTTGCGCCAAGGTCAACGAGCAGGGCTGCGAGCTGGATTCGGATGGCGACGGGGTCGTCGATAGCCAGGATAAGTGCCCCGAAACGCCCGCTGGCGCCAAGGTCGACGATCAGGGTTGCCAGCTCGATGCGGACGGCGATGGCGTGGTCGATGGCCAGGACAAGTGTCCGGAGACACCCGCTGGCGCCAAGGTGGACGAGCAGGGTTGCCAGCTCGATGCGGACGGCGATGGCGTGGTCGATGGCCAGGACAAGTGTCCGGAGACACCCGCTGGCGCCAAGGTGGACGAGCAGGGTTGCCAGCTCGATGCG
>DRPO01000483.1 GCA_011330835.1 Gammaproteobacteria bacterium
ACGCTGAAGCAGGAGGATATCCGCATCAACGGTCACGCCATCGAGTGCCGCATCAACGCCGAGGATCCGGAAACCTTCATGCCCAGTCCCGGGCGCATCGAGCGCTTCCACTCGCCCGGCGGCCCCGGCGTCCGGGTCGATACCCACATCTACGGGGGCTACACCGTGCCGCCCTACTACGACTCGATGATCGGCAAGCTGATCACCCACGGCGAGGATCGTCGGACCGCGCTGGCCCGCATGTGTGGCGCGCTGCAAGAGGTGCTGGTGGAGGGCATCAAGACCAATGTTCCGCTGCAACGCGACATCATGAACGACGAAGCCTTCCAGCGCGGCGGCGCGAACATTCACTACCTCGAAAAGAAGCTGGGGCTGTGAGCCGCCCTTGAGCTGGTTGCAATGTCAGTTTGAGCTTTCCCCGGCCGATCTCCCGATCGCCGAGGAACGGCTCGAAGCGCTGGGCTGCCAGTCGGTCACGCTGATGGACGCCCAAGACCAGCCGCTACTGGAGCCGCTGCCCGGCGAAATGCCGCTGTGGAACAGGATCTCGGTGCTGGCCCTGTTTCCCGGATCCACCGATCCGGCGCTGCTGCGGCTGGCGTTTCTCGACAATCTCGATATCGAAGTCATCGGCTGGCGGCACAAGCGGCTCGAGGATCAGGCTTGGGAACGCGCCTGGATGGCCGACTTCAAGCCCATGCGTTTTGGCCGGCGACTGTGGATCGTCCCCTCCTGGGCCGAGCCGCCCGAGCCGGAAGCGGTCAACCTGATGCTCGATCCCGGCCTGGCCTTTGGCTCCGGCACGCACCCGACCACCGCGCTGTGTCTGGAATGGCTCGACGCCCACCCGCCCCGCGACCAGGAGGTCATCGACTACGGCTGCGGTTCGGGCATCCTCGCGCTGGCCGCGCTGGGGCTCGGCGCGCGTTTCGTTCACGGCGTCGACATCGACCCGCAGGCCATCGAGGCCAGCCGGCAAAACGCCGAACGCAACCGGATTCCGGCGGACCGCTACCGGTTTACCGAAGTCGATGCCCCAGGCATGCGCCCAGCCGACCTGGCGATGGCCAACATCCTGGCCGGCCCGCTTATCGCGAACGCCTCACAGATCAGCCGACTCGTAAAGAGCAAGGGTTCAATTATACTGTCGGGCATCCTTGATGAGCAGGCGGACGATGTAGTACAAGCCTACCTCCCCTGGTTCAGGATAACCGAACAGCGCTCCAGCAAAGGCTGGCGACTGATAGCGGCGCGCCGAGAAGACTGATCATGTATACAGAATGTCCCCATTGTCACGCCATCTTCCGGGTTACCCAGGCCATCCTGCAGGCGGCGGGCGGCAAGGTGCGCTGCGGCGAATGCGGAACCGTTTTCCAGGCCGTCAAGCCCGCCGCGCGCCAACAGGCGTCAACCGGGACGCCCGCCGAACAGGCGCCTCCCTCCCGAACGGCGGAAAAGAAGCCAAAGCCTGAGGCCCCGAGGGAGCAGAAAACCCGCATCGACCGGCGCGGCGCGGCTCCATCGGGCCCCGTCGCCTCCACCGCCAGCTTTCACCGCGAAGCGCCCCCGGCTGCCCCAAAGGCGCCTGATGCGCCCCCTGAAGAAGCCAGAGAGACGAATGACGGCTTCCGGCCCGAGACCGACTTCGTTCCCAAGTACCTGCCCGTCAGCGTCGCGCCGCCGAAAACCCCGCCAGCGCGGCGGCATGGCTTTCTCAAGGCCGTACTCGTAGCCCTGCTGACCGCCCTGCTGATCGGCCAGGTGCTGCTGGCCAACCGCAAGGCGTTGGGCGCCTCGCCCGTGTTTCGCCCGATCGTCACCGGCCTGTGCAAGGTCGCCGGCTGCCGAGTGCCAGAGCATCGCGACCTGAACGCCATCAAACTGCTCAATCACGGCGTCTATTCCCATCCAACCGTCCCCGGCGCGCTCATGATCAAGGCCGTGATCGAGAACGACGCGGACTTCGAACAACCCTACCCCGTCATCGAACTGGCGTTCAGCAACATCCAGGGCAAGCGAATCGCCATGCGCCGCTTCGGGCCTTCCGAATATCTCGACCTGAGAACCGAAC
>DRPO01000484.1 GCA_011330835.1 Gammaproteobacteria bacterium
CAACAAGAATCAGGGCAAGCGAACCCTGTCCGCCATTCCCGCCCACCTCGCCATTCCCGCCCACCCCGTCATTCCCGCGAAAGCGGGAATCCAGCGCCTCGTTCTGGATTCCGGGTCTTCGCTCCACTCAGCCCGGAATGACGGACGGGGGCGATGTCGGGCTCGGCCCGACGAGCCGTCAGGCTCTTCCTCCCCCTTCGCCCGCCCCGCCTCGCCAGTGCGCCGACTCGGGCAATCGGTCGACTTTATATGCGCTCACCCTGCAATAAGAGACTGATTTTCCGGATATGTCACTTGAATGACAGAACGCCCGCCCGCTCCCCCCCTATGCTTCCCGTCAGCATCGGGTTGGCGTGAAAACGCGCCGCCCGAACGCCAAACCGCATGAAATGGAGGCCCGAACAATGACCGATGTAGCAACCGAAATGAACGCGATCCTTGGAAAACTGGCTCCGGTGGTTCTGCCGCCGGCGGAGTACCCGCCCTCGGCGATCGTGCGCGACACGCCGCGCGAAGAACTGCTGGACCGCATTCGCAACAACGCCAGCAAGATCGACATGACGTTGACCGACGATCACTGGGACGTGATCAACTTTGTTCTGGATTTCTATGTTCACTGTTGTGAAGCGGACGACCCCGGTTATGTCAGCCAGCAGGTCTACTGGAAATACGTGGATTGCAGCTACGACGAGAACTGCGAGAACCCGCTGGATCAGATCGACGAGAAAGACTGCCCCTACGGCAAGCTCAGCGCGACGGAAGCGACCAATGGCTACCGCGTCTATCGGATCCTGCTCAAGGCTTTCGCCGACAAGGGCGGCAAGAAGCATCTGTACCGGCTGTTTCCGCTGGGGCCGTTGTTCACGATCCACCTGCTGGCTCAGTTGCCGCGTCTGCGTCACGACGTCGACCCCCATTTCGGCACGGCCTATTAATTTCAAGAGAGGTAAAAGAACATGGGAAAAGTAATCGGAATCGACCTGGGGACCACCAACTCCTGTATCGCCATCATGGAGGGTGACAAGCCCCGGGTGATCGAAAACGCTGAAGGCAGCCGCACCACGCCGTCGGTGGTGGCCTATGCCGAGAATGAGACGCTGGTGGGTCAGCCCGCCAAGCGCCAGGCGGTGACCAATCCGCACAATACGCTGTTCGCCATCAAGCGCCTGATCGGTCGTCGCTTCGACGAGGAAGCGGTGCAGAAGGATATCGAACTCGTGCCGTACAAGATCATCAAGGCGGACAATGGCGACGCCTGGGTGGAAGTCGCGGGCAAAAAACTGTCGCCGCAGGAAGTCTCCGCCCAGATCCTGATGAAGCTGAAGAAGGACGCGGAAGCCTACCTGGGCGAGACCGTCACCGAAGCGGTCATCACCGTGCCGGCCTACTTCAACGATTCGCAACGTCAGGCCACCAAGGACGCCGGGCGCATCGCCGGGCTGGACGTCAAGCGGATCATCAACGAGCCGACGGCGGCGGCGCTGGCCTACGGACTGGACAAGAACCAGCGCGCGGACCAGAAGATCGTGGTCTACGACCTCGGCGGCGGCACCTTCGACGTGTCGATCATCGAGATCGCCGATGTCGATGGCGAAAAGCAGTTCGAGGTGCTGGCCACGCACGGGGACACCTTCCTCGGCGGCGAGGATTTCGACCTGCGCCTGATCGACTACCTGGCGGATGAATTCAAGAAGGACAGCGGCGTCGATCTGCACAACGATCCGCTGGCGCTGCAACGCCTCAAGGAAGCCGCCGAAAAGGCCAAGATCGAGCTGTCCTCTTCGCAGCAGACCGATGTCAACCTGCCGTATGTCACGGCCGACGCCTCCGGTCCAAAGCATCTGAACATCAGCGTCACCCGCGCCAAGCTGGAGTCGCTGGTCGAGGATTTGATCGAGCGGACGCTGGAGCCCTGCAAGCAGGCGCTGAAAGACGCCGGCCTGAACAAGAGCGACATCAGCGACGTGATCCTGGTCGGCGGTCAGACGCGCATGCCCAAGGTGCAGCAAGCGGTGCAGGACTTCTTTGGCCGCGAGCCGCGCAAGGACGTCAACCCCGACGAAGCGGTCGCCATGGGCGCGGCCATCCAGGCGGCGGTGCTGTCCGGCGACATCAACGACGTGCTGTTGCTCGATGTCACGCCGCTGTCGCTGGGCATCGAAACACTGGGCGGCGTCATGACCCGGCTGATCGAGAAAAACACCACGATCCCGGCGCGCGCCTCGGAAACCTTCTCGACAGCCGAGGACAATCAGTCGGCGGTCACCGTGCATGTGCTGCAGGGCGAGCGTGAAATGGCGGCGGACAACAAGTCGCTCGGCCAGTTCAACCTGACCGATATCGCCCCCGCGCCGCGCGGCGTGCCGCAGATCGAGGTGACTTTCGACATCGACGCCAACGGCATCCTCAAGGTCTCCGCCAAGGACAAGGCCACCGGCAAGGAACAGGCCATCGAGATCAAGGCCTCCAGCGGCCTGACCGAGGAAGAGATCCAGCGCATGGTGCGCGACGCCGAGCAGCACGCCGACGAAGACCGCCGCAAGCGCGAACTCGTCGAGGCGCGCAACCAGGCGGATCAGCTGATTCACCTGACCGAAACCTCGCTCAAGGAAAATGGCGACAAGGTCGGCGAATCGGAGAAGGAGAAAGTCAAGGCCGCGATCGAAGACCTGAAGAACGCCATCAAGGGCGACGACAAGGCCGAGATCGAGCGCCGTCAGGAGGCGTTGAAATCCGCCTCCACGGCCATGATGCAGGCCGCGACCAGCGCTGGCGCCACTGCCGGCGGCTCCGCTGGCGGCTCGACGGCTGGCGCCTCCGCGGGCGATGAAGACGTCGTCGACGCCGAGTTCGAGGAAGTGGACGGCCAGTAACGGCCGTCTGAAAAGCCCCGGACGCGGGGAGTTCTTTCCCGCGTCCATTTTTCAAACTTTTTTATTTTTTTAACTGAATATTGAATCAGGAGATACTGCCATGCGTGTAAAGAAAACCATTAGTGCATTGATTATTACTGGACTGGCGACCGCCAGCCCGGCATTGCTGGCCGACACCGCCAAAACCGCCGACGCCAAGCCGGCGACCAGCCAACTACAACCGCTCCCGAAGGATCAGAAATCGGCTTCCGACAAGGCGATCGCCGATACCCGCGCGGAACAGGGAAAAAAGCTGGAAATCATCAACCAGAGCGTGTTCGAGGCTTTCGAAAAGATCAAGGAAGCCACCAAACTGCTCGACCAGGACAAGACAAAGGAAGCCATTGACGCGTTGCAGGCCGCGACCGGCAAGTTCGACACCGCCCTGGCGGCGGAACCCGGTCTTGGAATGGTTCCCATCGACTCCGGCGTGGCCGTCAGCGAATTGCTGAACAAGCCCGAGGATGTGGAAAAAGCCATCGACAACGCGATCAATCTGCTCAAGAAGCACAAGGTCCAACTGGCGCGGGAAGTGCTGTCGCCGCTGAAAGACGAGATGGTGACCGCGACGGTCTATCTGCCCATGGCGACCTACCCGGCGGCCATCAAGGAAGCCACGAAACTGCTGATCGACGGCAAGAAACAGGAGGCGATCGCGGTGATGAACGAGGCCCTGTCCACGCTGGTCACTCGCGCCTCGGTCGTGCCGCTGGGACTGATCCGCGCCCAGGCCTTGCTGGTCGAAGCGTCGAAAATGGACAAGGAAAAGGACAAGGACAAGATCCGCGACTACCTGAAGTCGGCGCGTGAGCAACTCAAGCTGGCCGCCCTGCTGGGATATACGGACAAACACGCCGACGAATACAAGGACATCGACGCCCAGATCGCGGCGATCCAGAAGGAAATCTCCGGCGAGAACAAGGTCGAGAAGCTCTATGACAAGGTCAAGGGCGCGTTCCGCAAACTGGTTGGCGAAGAGAAAAGCGCCACCACGGAGAAATAAGCAGGACGACTGGCGAGTCCGCGAACCTCGCAACCCCGTCTGGACGGGGTGTGGTTCGCGCCTCACCGGCAAACCCGCCAACCGATACTGTACAGACAATCATGAAAATCGAACTCACCCAACGCAATATCAGCCGCGACGCCTGGGAATCCACCCATCGCTACATCCGTCAACTCGCGGAACGGCATCTGCAACCCCACGTCGCCGCGTTCAAGACCTCCGAGCTGCGGTTGCACGTCACCGTGGAACATGAAAAAACCGACTACCGCGTGGCGATGCGCCTGCATTTGCCGCCCAGGAAAATGCTGGTTGCGCACGCCTCGGATGAAAACATACGCAGCGCGCTGCAAAAAGCCATCGAGGAACTGTCCCGACAGGCGGAGCGGCATCATGCCCATATCAGCGGGCGCGAGCGCTGGAAGCGCAAGCAGCGTCGCCGCAAGCTTCGCGAACTGGAAGCCCGAATCGGGAAAATGGCCGCGCCCGTCGACGCCGCGGAGGCGTCGCTGGCGGAATTGTTGCCAAGACTCGAGTCCTGGCTGCGCCACGAAATGACCTACCTGCGCGCCAACGGCGACCTGCTGGAGGACTATCCCACCCTGGGCGAAGTGCGTGATGAGGTCTTTCTGGCGGTCAAGTCGCGCTGGGATGAACTCGAACACACGGAAGAAGCCGTCTATTGCGCCATGCTTCAGGCGGCCGGCGAGGCGCTGGCGCGCGAAGTGGCCAACAACCACTCGCGGGAAGACGAGCTCTCACTGGAGGAATCGCCGCCGAAAGACGCCGAAACCCAGGCCGAGGAAATGGTCGGCGAGGAACGTCAGGAGTTCTATCAGCCCGATGAGGTTCTCCACATCGAGGACCTGACGCCGACCCCCGAGTCATCGGGACAGGATCTGACGGAGGAAGAACGCGCCGTCAGCCTCGCGTACCAACTGATGGGCTGGATGCCGATCCGCTGGCGCCAGATCATCACGCTCCGCTACCGGGAATCCCTGACGCCCGAACAGATCGCCCAACAGGTCTTCAGGACCGATGTCGCGGACATCGAACAAACGCTGGACCGGGCCGGGCAATTTCTCGTCGAGCACCTTCGGGAAGAAGGCCTGGAGTCCCACGCGGACCTGGAGAAACTGCTGGGCAAGCGGCGCGGGTAATCGCCCACGGGTGGCGTTACTGGATATCCAGCTTCGCCAGTTCTTCGAGAATGGAATTGAGCAGCGATCGTCCCTGCGCGCCCATGCCCTGGGCCAGCTTGTCGATATCGCGCTCGCCATCGACCAGGCGTTTCATCATGCCACCAAGCCGGGCGAAGTCGCCGCCGGCGGCGACCATTTGCTCCGCCATGCCCGCCAGCATGCGCAGCGCCTGGGGCTGTCCCGCGCGGGCGCCGTGAATCAGCGCGGCGAGCCCCGGCGCGGCGACGCTGGCGTCCGCCTGGGCCGCCGGATCGGGCAGCGTCGCCGGATCCTGTATCCCGCGCAACACGGCGCGTACGATGGTTTGATCCTCCTCGTCCAGCCCCTGAAGCACGGCGCTCGAACGATCCCCGGCGATGATCTTGCGCAGCGCGGCCACCAGCGCCGTCCAGCCGTTTTGGGCCGACACATTCAGAGCCTGTTCGAACTCGGGCGAGATCAGGCCAGACTGCGCCGCCTGGACGCTGGCGACAATCAGCGTGGCGTGCGTCTGGACGATTTGTTGTTCCGCATCGGGCAGTTTTTTCATGGTATCGTGAGCCTACCGCAACGCTTCCGCTCCCGCCACATGAAGCACTTTCGCTCTTCCTTTTGCAGCGCCCTGCTCTGCTTCAGGAAGCCTTCCACTGCTTGCAAGTCGGCAAGAATGACATTGCTGACGCTTGGCTCGGGCGGGCCGGAGGACGCGCGAAACAAACCGACGACTGATCAGGAAGTTCTACCGAGGCCCGCTGCGATTCGCCAACGACCTCGACCGCTTCGAAGCCGGATCAACAGCGCCAGTCCAAGCAACCCCCATGCCGATAGGCCGCCCGTACCATAGACAGCGTAACCCAGACCCGAAACCGACCCGCTGAATTCATCCCGGTTGGCGCTTTCCAGCGGCGCCGCCCGCAAGGCGCGATCCTCATACGGCCCGTAACTGAGCAGCCACTGCCCCGAAAAATCGTCGAAAACCTCGATCAGCACATCGTAGTAGCCGCTGGGATAGCCCGTTCTCAAACGGCTCTCGATGGCATACGCCAGCGGGGCGTCATTGGTGAGCGCGAGTTTTCGGGTCGTCGCGAACAGGTTCCAGGGTCCGCCTTCAAAACTGACAAAAACCCTGGCGAAAACATCGGCCCGGGGCAACCGGGATCGCAGGCTGAAATCCAACCGCACAAACTGAAAAAACCCATCATGATCGAAATCATCCTCCAGGCTCAACCCGACCCGGCTGATGATGACATCGCCCTCGCAGGGACAGCGGCGCCGCGCCGCGCGCGGAACGCCCGACTCCCGCCGAAAGCCCTGGGTCGCCAGCAACCGATGATCGACCCACCGAAAATCAGGCTGACCGGCAAGCCGCCGCGCGGCGGCTGGATAATCGCGCGTCAGGTTCGAACGCGCTTCATCAATGCCGGCCCAAGCCGGCGCCAACCAGAGCAATAGAAGAAACCCTGCCGCACAACGCATGCCGTCACACCCAAACACTTGTTGGTATAGGCTGGCATTGAAGCCCACGGGCCATGAATCGACGCTGAACCCGCATCGGAAACGAAAAAACGCCACGTCATGTGAACATTTGAGAATCGCTCCTGTCTGATACTCCGGAAACCGTCAACGCATTCTCATGATCTGGACCAAAAAGCCGATCGGGCTATCCTACCGGGTGGGTTTCAAACAACTCGCGCGCGTTCGGGTGAACGGGATCGTCTGCCAGGCGCACATCTCGGCGCTGTCATCCCGCCACGCCGAAACCGCGCCCATTGAAGCCATGCGGGAGCGACGGGTGAACGCGGCGCATTTTCCAAGCTGCCCCACCGCCGGCGCGTTGCCGGTTCTTCGCTGGACATCGGGCTGCTTTCGCTACGTCATCGCGACCTTTCCGCACTACATTACCGAAATCCGGGGCAGTTTCGAGGACTATGCGATACGGACCTTCAGCTCGCGCCGCCGGAAGAAGTTCAGACGCCTGAAGCGGCGCTGGCAGGCGCATTGCGGGCATGATATCGAGATACGCGAATACCGGAGCGAGTCGGAGATCGAGACCTTCCTGCCGCTGGCGGAACAAGTCTCGGTTCTCACCCGAATCCATCGACACATGGGGCGCGGCGTCGAGGTCGACAACGTTTATGGGCGACGCATTCGCGACGCGGCCAGCGAGGGCGTCGCGCGGGGCTACCTGCTGTTTTGCCGGGGAGAACCTGTCGCCTACGACTATGCCGAACTGGATTCCGACGGCGTTCTCCGCGTTGAACTGGTGGGCTACGCGCCCGAATACGGCCAGTGGGAAGTGGGCACATTGCTCAACCTCGGACTGGTCGAACGCATCCACGGCGATCCTCGGGTCAAGGTGCTCGATTACTGTGAGGGCGAGGCGCAATACAAGGCGCGTTTCGCCACGCGACGATACGACGCCGCCGAGATTGTTTTTTTCCGGCCAACCCCCAGGAATCTTGCCGTGTTCGGCTCGCACCTCCTGCTGACCCAAAGCTATATGCTGACGCGAAGCCTGCTGCTCAAAACCGGCACGATGGATATCGCGCGCCGGTTGGCGACGCGCGCATCCTGAGAGCGAGGCCGAGCCCCCCGCCCGGAGCGCCAGCATCCTTGCTGGCAAAACGACCAGGACATCGCTGCCGGAAGCCATTACGCCGCCAACATCGGGGACGTCATCCCGGCGAACGCCGGTATCCAGACCAGTACCGGCGCCAACGCTGTTCAGCGAACCGACTTACCCGCATTTCTCTCTGAGATCGAAGCATTCTTGGGCGCGGGAAGTATATTTTGGCCCGACCTGTCGGAAACGACAGTTATCGGATTCATCGAAGCGTATTACGATCCCGAAGGAACGATTAATCAACGAAGGACGCCATGGAGAACAAAACCGTGAGAAAAACCTTGAAAAGAACGCTGCTTGCCATCATGACAGTGAGCGCAGTGGGCGCGCAGAACGTGGCGCTGGCCGACGGATTCGCCGCGGCGAAACGCATGCCGACGCAACGACTGAAAAGCGGAGAACCCCACGACGAACAGGAAACGGGGCTTTTGCGGCAACACCAAGAGGCGACCAAGATCCAATCAAGCCCGTAACCGGCGGGCCTGCTTCCCCCGATCCCGCGTTGATCCAAAAGCGGGGGCTTTCTGGATCCCGGCTTTCGCCGGGATGACCGCCATGAAGCAGCCGGGGAAAGGACGCCGAAAAGTACTGTCATCCCGGCGAACGCCGGGATCCAGCCCGTGGGGTATTATCGGGAACGCCGCCACGGCGAGATTCACGAATCGCCCATGCCGTCAGGGATGCCGCGCTCCAATCAGAGCCTCGCGCAAGGCTCAACCCACACACAGCAGATTTCTTCGCATGGCCAACGCTATGGCGTGGGAGCGTCCCCGGGCTTTCAGCTTCTCACAGCAATTGGTCAGATGAAAACGCACCGTTCGTTCCGATATGCTCAGCGCGTCGGCAATCTCGTGATTGTTTTTTCCGCTCGCGGCGCAACGCAGCACCGCCAGCTCCCGCTCGCTAAGCAGGCCGCCGGGCGGCGCGCCCGCCTCCCTGCCCGCCGACGCCAAAGCTGGAGAGCGGTAGCTTTCGCCTCGCGCCAGCGCGGCGATGGCCTCGCCCAGTTCGTCAAAAGCATCAGCCTTGGAGACGTACCCCGCCAGCCCCAGACCAAACAGTTCTCCGGCCAGCGCCAGATCGAGGTGCATGGTGACCGCGATGACCTTCGTTCCCGGATAACGCGCCCTGATCGTTGCAACGATGGTCTCGGCGGCGGCGCCCGGCATGGAGACATCGAGCAATACGATACCGGGACGGTGTTCTTCCACCAGGGCCAGCAACCGTTCGCCATCCTCGCAAACCGCGACGAGTTCATAGTCCCCGGTGCGCTGGAACAGGCTGGCGAGCCCTTCGAGAAACAGCCGGTGGTCGTCCGCCGCCACCAGCGTCAGGGGGGCGCTTTCAGTGTTGTTGTTATTCATTCCGGACCAATATACCGGTTTCCAGGAGCGCCGGCATCCCTGCCGGCGGAAGGCGTTGGGTATTTCGCTGAGGTTCCTCATTTCCCGGTAAGCCGGTTTCGTGGCGGGTATGGAAAGGGCGCCCCCGTCGCCCGCTTTTTCCCGCCTCGCCAGCGCGCCTTGATCGTGGCTACACGCGGGCCGAGTGCTTTTCCAGTTCGCTGATCAGATCCCGACAGGCGTTTTCCAGGCGCCGCCGGATCTCGGGTTGGCGCTGGGCTTCGTACTGGTCGATGACCCGCTCCAGC
>DRPO01000485.1 GCA_011330835.1 Gammaproteobacteria bacterium
CGCTATTATTGCAAGGTAATCACGCACAAGGCCATCAGCAGCCCCGGGAAGATGCCGAACAGCAGCATCAGCAGGCCGTTGATCGACAGCGCCGCGTTGACATCGAGGCTGGGGTTGATGCTCAGTTCCGACGCGGGCTTCTCGAAGTACATGTACCACATGACCCGCAGATAGTAGTAGGCCCCAACCACCGACAACAGAACCGCGTAGATCGCCAGGCCAACCTTGTCGATCGCCACGACTGACTGCAACACCGACAGCTTGGCGACGAATCCGGCGGTGCCGGGAATGCCGATCATCGAGGCCAGCAGCAACAACATTACGAAGGCGATCCACGGATGCCTGTCGTTCAGCCCGTTGAAATCGGAAAGCTGGTCGGCCTCGAACCCCTTGCGGCTCAAGAGCAGGATGACGCCGAACGCGCCCAGCGTGGTCAACGCATAGACGAGCGTGTAGAACATCGCCGAGGTATACCCCACCTTGGTCGCCGCGAGAATGCCGAGCGCGATGAAGCCCACATGGGAAACGGTCGAATAGGCCAGCATCCGCTTGATATTGGTCTGCGCAATCGCGACGACGTTGCCGATGCCAATGGACAGCACCGCCAGCGCCGCCAACATGTCCTGCCATTGGGCGCTGAGCCCGCCCATGCCGGTAACCAGCAGGCGCATCACCATGGCGAAGGCCGCGATCTTCGGCGCGGAGCTGATAAACAGCGTCACCGGCGTCGGAGCCCCCTGGTAGACATCCGGCGCCCACATGTGAAACGGCGCCAGCGTGAGCTTGAACGCCAGGCCGGCGACCACGAACGCCAGCGAAAAGACCAGCGCCGTCTGACGGTAGCCATCGACCTGGAGCGCCTCGTTGATGCGCGCCGCGATCTGCGCGATATCCAGGCTGCCGGTCAGACCATAGAGCAGCGACATGCCATAGAGCAGCATTCCGGAAGCGATCGCGCCCAGCACATAGTATTTCATCGCCGCTTCGGAGGCCTCGCCCGAATCGCGATTGAACGCCGCCAGCGCGTACAGCGACAGCGACAGCATCTCCAGCCCCAGATAGAGGTTCAGCAGGGTATGCGCCGACACCAGAACCGCCATCCCGAGGATCGCCAGCAGGCCCAGCAGGTAATACTCGCCCTTGTGGAGCCCCCGAGCCTCCAGATAATCGCGCCCGTAGAGAAACACGCCGAAGCTGACGACGTAGATGAATATCTTCAGAATGTCGCCCATCGGATCGCGAATGAAGCCGCCATTGAAAGCCAGCGTGGTCTCGCCGGTCATGCCGGCGACCGTCAGGCCGATCGCGCCGAGCAGCGTCAATTGGGTCAGCGCATAGGTAATGATGCGTTTTTCGGGACGCACGAACAGATCGACAATCAAAATGGCGCAGGCCATGCCGAGCAGAAAAATCTCCGGATACGCGGGCGCTAGATCAGGCATGTTCATGAACCCACCTTGGTCGCAGTGGCAAATTGAATCAGGTTTTCGGCGCTGGCGTGCATGACCTCCAGCAACGGATTGGGCCACAGTCCGATGGCGAGCACGGCGATCGCCAGCAAGGCCAGAAACAGAAACTCGCGCCGGTTGACATCCTCGAGCTGGCGGACGTTGTCATTCGCAACCTCGCCATACAGCGTGCGCCGAACCATCCACAAGGTGTAGGCCGCGCCAAGAATCAGGGTCAGGGCCGCCAGAAACGCGATCCAGAAACTGGCCTTGAAGGCCGAGAGGATCACCAGGAATTCACCCACGAATCCGGAAGTGCCGGGCAGCCCGGAATTCGCCATAGCGAACAGCACCATGAACGCGCCAAACACCGGCATCACCTGAATAACGCCGCCATAGTCGCTGATCATGCGCGTGTGCATGCGATCGTAGAGCACCCCGACGCAGAGGAACATCGCGCCGGAAATAAACCCGTGCGACACCATCTGCACCATGCCGCCCTCGATCCCCATGACCGCGCCATCCGCGCTGCCGGTATTGTCGATAATGCGGTACAGCACGAAAAAGCCAAGCGTCACAAACCCCATGTGGGAGATCGATGAATAGGCGATCAGCTTCTTCATGTCCTTTTGCGCCAGCGCGACAAACCCGATATAGACGATCGCCACCAGCGACATCAGGATCACCAGCCAATCCAGCTCGCGGCTGGCGTCCGGCGTGATCGGCAAAGAAAAACGCAGAAAACCGTAGCCGCCGATCTTCAGCATGATCGCCGCCAGAATCACCGAACCGCCCGTGGGCGCCTCGACATGCGCGTCCGGCAACCAGGTATGCACCGGCCACATCGGCACCTTGACGCCGAAGGCGATCAGAAACGACAGAAAAATAAAGATCTGCGGCTTCAGCGGAATAGCCTGGCGATGAAAATCCAGAATCTCGAAACTCCCCGTCAGCGAATACAGGTAGATCAGCGAGATCAGCATGAACACCGACCCGAAAAAGGTGTAGAGGAAAAACTTGACAGTCGCGTAGATGCGGCGAGGCCCGCCCCAGATGCCGATAATCAGGAACATCGGTATCAGCATCGCCTCGAAAAAGATGTAGAAGAGGATGGCGTCGAGCGCGGCGAAGGCGCCGATCATCACCCCCTCCAGCATCAGGAAAGCCGCCATGTACTGCGCGACGCGATACTGGATAACCCGCCACCCCGCGATCACCACCAGCACCGTGATGAACGTGGTCAGAATAATCAACGGCATGGAGAAGCCATCCACGCCCAGGTGATAGTTGATATTGAAAATCTCGATCCAGCGGTGATATTCCTCGAACTGCATCCGCGCCGTACCGATATCGAAAGCGGTATACAAGGGAATGCTCAACACGAACACCAGAACGGTCATCCCTAGCGCCAGCCGCTTCACGGTCTCCGGAGCGCGATCGCCAACAAACAGCAGCAACACGCCGCCGAGAATGGGGAGCCAGGTCAGCAGCGAGAGTAATGGCAAACTAGACATCATTGTTGTGTTTTATCCATAGTCAGAGAGTCGGTCGACGCGGCAGGGTCAGACACGCAGGACGAACCAGCCCAGCAAACCGATCAAACCCAGGATCATTGCAAAGGAATAATGGTACAGATAGCCGGTTTGCAGGTAGCGGAAAACAGCGGCTGACAGCCCCACCAACCGGGCGCTGCCGTTGACGATACCCTCGATGATCGAACGGTCGCCGACGCCGAACAGCAACCGGCCAATACCGAGACTGCCTTTCGCGAACACCGCCTCGTTGAATTCATCGAAACCGTATTTGTTCATCAGCAGGTCGTAGAGCCACCGGAAGCGGCTGGCGGCCCGGTCGGCGATCTCCGGCTTGCGCAGGTAGATAAACCAGGCCAGTCCCAGACCGGACATCGCCAGCCAGAACGGCGGCGCCATCACGCCGTGGGTGATCATCCCCACAACGCCATGGAAATGCTCGGTCAAATGATGGATCGCCTCGTGCTCATGCTCCACCGCGATAACGCCCTTGAAATAGTCCCCGACAACCACCGGGTCGATCAGGTAGCCGGCAATCACGGACGGCACGGCCAGCGCCAACAATGGCCCCGTCACCACCCAAGGCGACTCCTTCAGATGGGCGCGTGTATGTTCATCC
>DRPO01000486.1 GCA_011330835.1 Gammaproteobacteria bacterium
CCAGCCCGGTCGATTGCGCCCCGTTCGCCTCGGAGGACGCCAACCGCGTCACTTCGGATTCCTTGCTCGGCAAGGGGTCGGGAGCCGCCATTCCGGCCAACAGATCCACCTCCTCATCGGGCGAGTCGCTATCGCTGAGCGCGGCCAGGCGGGCCTTGCCCACGTCGGGAATGGCCCAGGGAACGGCGGCCCGCCCGGTCGCGGCTGACGCGGCGTCATCCGTGTCGGCGGAAACAACCGGCGGCGCCAATGCAATCTCCTCAGGGGGAACAACCCGCGGCGCCAAGGCGATCTCCTCGACCGGAGCCGCCGCCGAGACCGGCTCCTCGATCTGGCCGGCCCGCTCTCCCCGGATCCACGGCGCGAGAGCGAGAAAAACGCTCACCATCGCGAACCCCGCCCACAATGGCCCTCTCGAACGACTCTGTCGCGGCGGCGGAACAGCCGCGCCTGGCGGAGCGACATCCTCGGCAACCGGAGCCTCGAATACCGGCGTGGCGAGCTCCACGGTGTCCGATGCCAAAGAACGCGGGGAGGCGTCCGCGACCGAAACAGGCTCCGCCGCAACGTCGTCAGCCCGCGTCGCGCGTCCCGCCACGCCGGACAGATCCGCCCCATCCGCATAGCAAGCGCGGGCGCTTCTCGGATTCATCGCGCCACAGACCGGGCACGTTACGAACAATCGCCCACGCCCCGGGACGCGGTTATCGAAACCTCTATCACCACCAACCCGTTTCAGTTCCCGGGTCGCATCCTGTTCCGGTGATTGATCGAAATCTTCAGTCATGGTTATTGCCGCCGAATATCAAACAATGCGAAAAATGCCTGCCCGGAAAACCGCTAGAGAGCGCTTCCTTCCCCGGCTCTCTCCATTTTGCCCAAGTTGCTCCCGGACGCCATGAGAATGCCGTGGCAATCCTCCGACGAAAAACTTTGAACTGTGTCGCAAAACTATGCAAGCGGCATGTGATGAGCGAAGCCGAGTCAGGCATCGAAACAACCCTCCGAAAAGCATTCCTTTTGGGATATACTTCTCGCGATCTAGAATACCTCATTCAGTGTGCGTGAATTTTCGTCGAGAGCAGGGCTGGCGCGGACTAAAAAACAGAGCGTATACTGGCGTTGCGCGCAACGTAGGAGCAATGCTTATGCAGACGTCAAACCAGAACCAAAGCCGCTATCAACGATTCCGCTCGCGACGCAAAGCGCAAGGAATGAAAGAACTCAGGTTATGGGTTCCCGATCCTTCAGCCCCGGGTTTCAGGGAAGAGGCGCTGCGACAATCCAGGCTAGCGTCGGAAACGACAGCAAATCAGGACGTTCTTGAATTTATCGAAGACGCGGCGGGGAGCATTGAAGGTTGGCAATAAATCGTGGCCGGATCGTTACCGTGGTATTACAAGGGCAGTACGGTAAACCCCGTCCCGCTGTTGTTATCCAAAACAACATTTTCCCGGAACACAACAGTGTGACGGTGTGCCCGCTGACCAGCCATCTAGTCGACGCTCCCCTGTTTCGGATCAACATCGCTCCGGACCAGGAAAATGGATTAGAGCTCGACTCCCAAATCATGATCGACAAAATAGTATCCATACCGAGGGAAAAAATAGGCAAGCAACTTGGGCAATTGTCCGAAAAACGAATACTCGAAATGAACCAGGCGCTGGCGCTATGGATTGGATTGGTATGAGGGCTTGCCCCCTTGAAAAATTTTCGTCCATCCCCAAGATAATCCGCCGATGATCCATCGCTGATCAGTGCGGGCGGATGTCATCCGCCTGGCCCGGATTTCGCACAGGATCGCGGAATTCTCGCGCCGGGATTTGATTTCACAGTGGATTTTCTGACTGAGCGGAAGACTGGTTGTCTTTCCGAAGGAAGAAAATCCGCTGTGGAATCAAAGACCAAGCGAGAATCCGCGCATCCTGTGAGAAATCCGGGCGAAAACAATACGCATCCCCGGACCGCTCACGGGATCGCGCATCCCGTGGGAGTCCGAACCATTCCCAAGGAGTGCATGCATGATTCATGTCGAGCGCCTGAGTCGTCTGTACGGTGATTTCAAGGCCGTTGACGACGTTTCGTTCACGATTTCACGCGGGGAGGTCGTCGGGCTGCTGGGCCACAACGGGGCCGGCAAGACGACGATCATGAAGATGATGACGGGCTATCTGGAGCCGAGCGCCGGGACGATCCGCATCGGCGATCTCGAGATCGGGCCGGATACGGAGGCGATCCAGCAGCGCATCGGCTATCTGCCGGAGAACTGCCCGGTGTGGCCGGAGATGACGGTCATCGACTATCTCGAATACCAGGCCGACCTGCACGGCGTGGCGCCGGATCGGCGCGATGCGGCGGTGGCCCGGGCGATCCGGCGCACGGCGCTGAAGGAGAAGGCCACGGCGCCGATCCAGACGCTGTCGCGCGGCTACCGGCAGCGCGTCGGCGTGGCCCAGGCCATTCTGCACGACCCGGACATCATCATTCTCGACGAGCCCACCAACGGGCTGGACCCCACCCAGATCCACCACATGCGCGAACTGATCAGCGAGCTGGCGCAATCGGCGACGGTGATTCTCTCCACGCACATCTTGCAGGAGGTGCAGGCGGTCTGCGAGCGGGTGCTGATCATGCGTCAGGGCCGGATCGCGGTCGATGCGCGGCTCGATGAATTGCAGGCGGGCCGCCATCTGCGGGTGGTGGTGGACAATGACCAGGCCGGCGACTATCTGGCCGCCGTCGAGGGCGTGGGCGGCGTGACGCGCTGCGAGGCCGGTGACGGTCAGGCCTGCTTCTCGCTGGAGGCGGACAACGCGCTGGCGCCGGAGATCGCCGCCGCCGTGATCGAGGCCGGCGACCGGCTCTACGCGCTGCAACCCGAGACCCGCAACCTGGAAACGGTGTTCGCCGAAGTGAACGCCGCGCCGCAAGCCAACCCGGAACCGCAAACGGAGGCCGCCCATGGATAAGATCGCCACGGTTTTCCGCAAGGAATTCAACGGCTTCTTCAGCTCTCCCGCCGCCTGGCTGTTCCTCGGCGGGTTCCTGCTGATCACCCTGTTCATCTTCTTCTGGGCGGAGGCCTTCTTCGCCCGCAACATCGCCGACCTGAAACCGCTGTTTCAGTGGATGCCGATCTTGTTGATCTTCCTCACCGCCGCGCTGACCATGCGCGCCTGGTCGGAGGAGCGCCGCGCCGGCACGCTGGAATCGCTGCTGACCAGCCCCACCCGGCCCTGGCATCTGATTCTCGGCAAGTTTTTCGCCGCGCTGGCGCTGGTGGCCCTGGCCCTGCTGCTGACGCTGCCGCTGGCCATCACCGTCTCGCTGCTCGGCCCGCTGGACTGGGGGCCGGTGATCGGCGGCTACCTCGCCAGCCTGTTTCTGGCGGCGGCCTATATCGCCATCGGGCTCACCATGAGCGCCCGCACCGACAACCCCATCGTGGCGCTGATCCTCAGCGCGGCGGTAGCCGGCGCCTTCTACCTGATCGGCTCGCCGCTGCTGACCTCGCTGTTCGGCCACCGCGTCGGCGGCGTGCTGGAGCTGCTGGGCGCGGGCTCGCGCTTCGACGCCATCACCCGCGGCGTGCTCGATCTGCGCGACATCGTCTATTACCTGAGCCTCGTCGGCCTGTTCCTGACGCTGAACCGCTACTCGCTGGAGCGGCTGCGCTGGGCCGGCAACCCCCAGCGCCCCGAACACCGCCGCTGGGGCTGGGCCGTGGCGCTGGCGGCGATCAACCTGGTGCTGCTCAACCTCTGGCTCAGCCCGCTGGGCAAGATCCGCGCCGACCTGACCCAGGGCAAGCTCTACTCGCTCTCCGACACCACCCGCAACACCCTGAGCGGCCTGCAAGAGCCCTTGCTGATCCGCGGCTATTTCTCCAACCGCAGCCATCCGCTGCTGGAGCCGCTAGTGCCGGAACTGAAGGATCTGCTCAAGGAATATCAGGTGGCCGGCGACGACAAGCTGCGGGTGGAATTCATCGACCCCACCCAGGATCAGGCGCTGGAAGAGGAAGCGGCCGAGAAATATGGCGTCAAGCCCGTGCCCTTCCGCATGGCCAGCCGCTACGAGGCCGGCGTGGTCAACTCCTATTTCCACATCGTCGTGGCCTATGGCGACCAGTACGAGGTGCTGCCCTATGACCAGCTCATCGAGGTCAAGTCCCACGGCGAGGATCAGCCCGAAGTGGTGCTGAAGAACCCCGAATACGCCATCACCCGGGCCATCAAGAAGGTGGCCAGCGCCTGGCAGTCCGGCGGCAATGTCTTCGCCAACCTGCAAAAGCCGATCACCTTCCACGGCTACATCTCCGGCGACGACAAGCTGCCCAAGCCGCTGCGCGAGGCGCGCGCCAAACTGCAATCCGTGCTCGACGAGATGAAGCAGCAGGCCGGCGACAAGCTGAAGATCGACTTCGCCGACCCCGACGCCGGGGACGGCAAGCTCGCCAAGGAGCTGGGCCGGAAATACGGCCTGGCGCCGCAAATCGCCAGCCTGCTCGACCCGCGCCCCTTCTGGTTCTACATGCTGCTGGACGATGGCGACCAGGTGGCGCAGGCGCCGCTGCCCGCCAGGCTCGATGAAGCCGAGCTGAAGAAATCCCTGCAGGCCGCCATCCAGCACATGGCCCCCGGCTTTCTCAAGACGGTGGCGCTGGTCAAGCCCCCCGCGCCGATGGCCAACCCCTTCATGCCCGGCGCCGGCGGCAAGCGCTATCAGGATCTGCGCGACATCTTGTCGGAGAACGTCCGCCTCATCGACACCGATCTGAAAGACGGCCACGTCCCCGCGGACGCCGACCTGTTGCTGCTGCTGGCCCCGGACAAGCTCGACGACAAACAGCTCTACGCCGTCGACCAGTTCCTCATGCAAGGCGGCTCGGTGGTCATCGCCTCCTCGCCGTTCGATGTCAGCATCCGCGGCGGGCTGACTGCCAGCAAGCACCAGTCCGGGCTGGAAAAATGGCTGAAACACCACGGCCTGACCATCGGCGACAGCCTGGTGCTCGATCCGCAAAACGCCTCGTTGCCGATTCCGGTGCGCCGCCAGATCGGCCCCATCGCCGTCAACGAGATCCGCATGCTGCCCTATCCGCATTTCCCCGACATTCGCGGCAAGGGCCTGAATGCCGACAGCCCCGTCACCCGCGCCCTCGGCCAGCTCACCATGAGCTGGGCCTCGCCGATCAGCGTGGATACGGAGAAGAACAAGCAGCGCAAGGTCACCCGCCTGCTGCGCTCCTCCGAGCAGAGCTGGACCTCCACCAGCCTCAACGTCGTCCCCGACTATCAGCGCTGGCCGGACACCGGCTTCGAACCCGACGACCAGCGCGGCGCGCAAACCCTGGCCGAGGCCGTCGAAGGCGAATTCGACTCCTGGTTCAAGGGAAAACCCTCGCCGCTGCTGAAAAAACCGGCGGACAAGAAACAGGACGAGGACAAGGACGCCAAAAAGGAAAAGGACGACGAGGCTGACAAGGATCTGGTCGTCGGCAGCGTCATCGAACGCTCCTCCAGCTCGGCGCGCGTCGTCCTGATCGCCAGCAACGCTTTCGCCAGCGACGCCGTCATCAGCCTGCTCTCGCAGGGACAGGGGGTACTGTACACCCGTCCACTGGAATTTTTGCAAAACGCCATCGACTGGTCGCTGGACGACCAGGGTCTGGTCAACATCCGCAGCCGCGCCCGCTTCGCCCGCGTGCTCAAGCCCATGACCCGCGGCGCGCAACAGTTCTGGGAATACCTGAACTATGCCCTGGCGCTGCTCGGACTCGGCCTCGTCTGGCTGTGGCGACGGCGCATTCAGCGACGCAAGCAAGCCCACTACAACGACATTCTGGCGGAGGTATGACCATGACCAAAACGATACGCATCCTCGCGGCGCTGGCCATCGTCCAGGCCATCCTCGCCGCCGTCCTGCTCACCAGCGGCAACCGGCTCGCCGGCCCCGCGCCCGGCCACCCGCTGCTGACCTTCGACCCAGCCGGCATCGACAAGATCGTCATCGAAGACAGCCACAAGGCGCGCGTCGTTCTCCAGCGCCACAACGGCGCCTGGCAGACCGAAGACGGCTTCCCCGCCGACAAATACAAGGCCGAACGGCTGCTCAAGAAACTCGCCGGTCTCAAGGCCGGCCTGCCGGTCTCCACCAGCAAGGACGCACTCGGCCGCTTCCAGCTCACCGACGACGACTTCCAGCGCCGCATCACCCTCTACAGCGGCAGCGACACACGCGGCGTTCTGCTGCTCGGCAACGGCGCCGGCGCGCGCAAGACCCACGCCCGTAGCGGCGACAGCAACCAGGTCGTCGCCATCGCCCTCGGAACCTACGACACCCCCGTCAAAACCGACGACTGGCGCGACAAGACCGTGCTGCAACTGAAAAAGGACAGCATCGAAAAAATCGCCGCCGACGGCCTCACCCTCACCCGCAAACGGGACGACAAGGCCGGCGGCGACAACCTCGCCCTGTGGACCGCCGACCCGCTCCCCGAAAGCAAGGTCGTCAACCTCAAGGCCATCGACCAGCTCGTCGCCCGGCTCAGCTCCCTGCGCTTCGACCAATGGCTCGGCCGCGAAGCCAAACCCGAATACGGCCTCGACCACCCCATCCTCGAATTCGACGTCACCGCCAACGGCGAG
>DRPO01000487.1 GCA_011330835.1 Gammaproteobacteria bacterium
CCCGGTTGCTGCGGGGGGAGCATGTCGACCGTTCGCGCGTACTGGAAGAAAACGACCGCTGCCGCGAAACGGGCAAGGCCCAGGCGAAATATTCGGAGATGCTGCTGGGCATCACCAAGGCTTCGCTGGTGACCGAGTCGTTCATATCCGCCGCGTCGTTCCAGGAGACAACGCGGGTTCTCACCGAGGCTTCGGTGCGAGGCGCCCGGGACGAGCTGCGCGGCCTGAAAGAAAACGTCATCGTTGGTCGTCTGATTCCCGCTGGCACGGGGTTGGCGCATCACAAGGAGCAGCGCCGCAAGCGCGACACGATGCCGACGTTCTCCGCGCCGCAGTTTGGTTCGCCGGCTGGCGACGCGGGCGTCGAGATTCCCGGGGCCGGGGCTCCCCAGGAAGCGGAGTCTGGCGCCGATGAGGCGTCCGCGGCCCCGAGCAGTCCCGACGTTTCGGCGTAACGGAAAAAGGTCGCCCAAAGCCCCGCCGCGACTTTGTCGCGGCGGGATTACAGAAGTGCTTGACACTGTGAGGCCGTCTCACTAAAATTCGCGGCCTTCGACAGGCTGCGGCTGAGGCTGGGCCTGTTTTTCTGTTTAGGGCAGGAAAAAACATTTTTATTTGGTTCTTGATATATGGCAACGATTAACCAGTTAGTACGCAAGCCTCGGAAGCGCAAGGTCTCCAAGACCAATGTGCCGGCGCTTGAGGCCTGTCCCCAGAAACGCGGCGTCTGCACCCGCGTTTACACCACGACTCCGAAGAAGCCGAACTCGGCCATGCGGAAGGTCGCCCGCGTTCGTTTGACCAACGGCTATGAGGTGACCACCTATATCGGGGGCGAGGGGCACAACCTGCAGGAGCACTCGGTCGTGCTGATTCGTGGCGGGCGTGTCAAGGACCTGCCGGGCGTGCGATATCACACCATTCGTGGATGTCTCGATACCCAGGGTGTCGAGGGTCGCAAGCAAGGACGTTCCAAGTATGGAACCAAACGTCCCAAGAAATAGGTAAAGACGATGTCCAGAAGAAGCAGAGCGCCCAAGCGCGAAATCCTTCCTGATCCCAAGTACGGAAATCTGGATCTGGCCAAGTTCATGAATATCGTCATGAAGGATGGCAAGAAGTCCGTGGCGGAAAAGATCCTATATGGGGCCATCGACATCATTGAAGAAAAAGGCAAGGGCGACGGCATGGAAGTGCTGGCGCAGGCGCTGGAAAATGTCAGCCCCTCGGTCGAGGTCAAGTCTCGCCGCGTTGGCGGCGCCACCTATCAGGTGCCCGTCGAGGTTCGCCCGGTGCGTCAGAAGGCGCTGGCCATGCGCTGGCTGACCGAGGCCGCCCGGAAGCGTGGCGAAAAATCCATGCGCCAGAAACTGGCGGGCGAGTTGATGGACGCTGCCGAAAGTCGGGGCGCGGCCGTCAAGAAGCGCGAGGACACGCATCGCATGGCGGAAGCCAACAAGGCGTTCGCGCATTATCGCTGGTAGGGAAGATAGTGTTTTCATGTCCGTCGCCCGGGTGGTCGGCGGACATTCCTGGTTTGATGAGGTTTTCCGGTAGTGGCCCGCAGTACACCATTAGAGCGGTATCGCAATATCGGCATCATGGCGCATATCGATGCTGGGAAAACCACGACCACCGAGCGGGTGCTGTTTTACACCGGCATCTCGCACAAGATTGGCGAGGTTCATGACGGCGCGGCCGTGATGGACTGGATGGAACAGGAGCAGGAGCGGGGCATCACCATTACCTCCGCGGCCACGACCTGTTTCTGGAGCGGGATGGATCGGCAGTTCGATCAGCACCGCATCAATATTATCGATACGCCCGGCCACGTGGATTTCACCATCGAGGTCGAGCGTTCCCTGCGGGTGCTGGATGGCGCCTGCGCGGTGTTTTGCGCGGTCGGCGGCGTCGAGCCGCAGTCGGAAACGGTCTGGCGGCAGGCGGATCGTTACCAGGTGCCGCGGTTGGCGTTTGTCAACAAGATGGATCGGGCCGGCGCGGATTTTCTGCGCGTGGTCGGTCAGATGAAGGATCGGCTCGGCGCCAATCCGGTGGTCATGCAGATCCCGGTGGGCGCGGAAGACGCCTTTGAAGGCGTGGTCGACCTGCTGCGGATGCGCGCCATCTACTGGAACGACGCGGACATGGGCGCGACCTATGAGATGCGGGACATACCGGAAGATCTGGTCGATCTGTGTCAGTCGTACCGAGAGCAGCTGGTTGAGGCTGCGGTCGAGGCCGACGAGGAATTGATGGATATCTACCTGGGCGATGGCGAACTGACCCAGGAGCAGATTGTTCGCGGCTTGCGGCAGCGAACGCTGGCGAACGAGATCGTTCCCTGTTATTGCGGCTCGGCCTTCAAGAACAGGGGCGTGCAGGCCATGCTGGATGGCGTGGTCATGTTTTTGCCATCGCCTCTGGACGTTCCCGCCATCGCGGGGGAATTGCCGGATGGTTCGGAAGGCGAGCGTCATCCTTCCGATGATGAGCCGTTTTCGGCCCTGGCGTTCAAGATCGCGACGGATCCGTTCGTTGGAACCTTGACGTTTTTCCGGGTGTATTCCGGGGTGCTGAATTCTGGCGACACCGTTTTCAACCCGGTGTCGGGAAAAAAGGAGCGGATAGGGCGGCTGCTGCAGATGCACGCCAATCACCGCGAGGAGATCAAAGAGGTTCGCGCCGGCGACATTGCGGCGGCGGTGGGCCTGAAGACGGTAACGACCGGCGATACGCTGTGCGACCCGGCCAACGTGATTACGCTGGAGCGGATGGATTTTCCGGAGCCGGTGATTTCGGTGGCGGTTGAGCCGCGCACCAAGGCGGATCAGGAAAAGATGAGTATCGCCCTGGCCAAGCTGGCGCAGGAAGATCCGTCTTTCCGGGTGCATACCGACGAGGAGTCGGGGCAGACCATTATCTCGGGGATGGGCGAATTGCATCTCGAGATCATAGTCGACCGGATGAAGCGCGAATTCAGTGTTGATGCGAATGTCGGCGCGCCCCAGGTGGCGTACCGCGAGACGATTCGCAAGAGCGTCGAGGCGGAAGGCAAGTTTGTTCGGCAGACGGGCGGGCGGGGCCAGTATGGTCATGTCTGGCTGAAGCTGGAACCGTTGCCGGAAGGCGAAGGTTTCGAGTTCGTCAACGCCATCGTTGGCGGCGTCGTGCCGAAAGAGTACATCGGCGCGGTGGAAAAAGGCGTCGAAGACCAGATGCAGTCGGGCGTGGTTGCCGGTTATCCGGTCATCGATGTCAAGGTGACGCTGTTCGACGGCTCGTACCACGATGTCGATTCGAGCGAGATGGCGTTCAAGATCGCCGGCTCGATGGGTTTCAGGAACGGCGTGCTGGAAGCCGATCCGGTCTTGCTGGAGCCGATGATGAAGGTCGAAGTGGTGACTCCCGAGGAAAACATGGGAGATGTCATGGGCGATCTGAACCGGCGACGCGGCGTGGTCAGCGGCATGGATGACGCTCCGGCGGGCAAGATCATCCGCGCGGAAGTTCCGTTGTCGGAAATGTTTGGGTATGCGACGGACCTGCGGTCTTCAACCCAGGGGCGAGCGACCTACTCGATGGAGTTTTCCAGATATGCCGAGGCGCCCGAAAGCGTCACGGCGGAAATCAAGAGAGCATCCTGATAGTGATTTTTTGGATTTAGGTAAAAGATAATGTCGAAAGAGAAATTTGAGCGCACGAAACCCCACGTAAACGTGGGCACGATAGGACACGTTGACCACGGCAAGACGACGCTGACGGCGGCGATGACGAAAGTCATGGCGGAAAAGATGGGTGGCGAAGCCAAAGCGTTCGACGAAATCGACAACGCCCCGGAAGAGCGCGAGCGCGGCATCACGATCGCCACCTCGCACGTCGAATACGAATCCGACAAACGTCACTACGCGCACGTTGACTGCCCGGGCCACGCCGACTACGTCAAGAACATGATCACCGGCGCGGCGCAAATGGACGGCGCGATCCTGGTGGTTTCCGCGGCGGACGGCCCGATGCCGCAAACCCGCGAGCACATCCTGCTGTCGCGTCAGGTCGGCGTCCCGTACATCGTCGTCTTCATGAACAAGGCCGACATGGTCGACGACGAAGAACTGCTCGAACTGGTTGAAATGGAAGTGCGCGAACTGCTCGACCAGTACGACTTCCCCGGCGACGACACCCCGATTATCACCGGCTCCGCGCTCAAGGCGCTCGAAGGCGACCCCGCCTACGAAGAAAAGATCGTCGAACTGGTCAACGCCATGGACGAATACATTCCCGAGCCCGAGCGCGCCATAGACGGCGACTTCCTGATGCCCGTGGAAGACGTCTTCTCCATCTCCGGACGCGGCACCGTGGTTACCGGCCGTGTCGAAAGAGGCGTCGTCAAGGTCGGCGACGAAATCGAAATCGTCGGCATTCGCGAGACCCAGAAAACCACCTGCACCGGGGTAGAAATGTTCCGCAAGCTGCTCGACGAAGGTCAGGCGGGCGACAACGTCGGCGTCCTGCTGCGCGGCACCAAGCGCGACGAAGTCGAGCGCGGCCAGGTGCTGTGCAAGCCCGGGTCGATCACCCCGCACACCAAGTTCGAAGCGGAAGTGTACGTGCTGAGCAAGGAAGAAGGCGGTCGTCACACCCCGTTCTTCAGCAACTACCGACCGCAATTCTACTTCCGGACCACCGACGTCACG
>DRPO01000488.1 GCA_011330835.1 Gammaproteobacteria bacterium
GACGCCAGTCGCGGCGTCATCGCCTGGAATGAATCGCCCGACGTGCCTTTCGACCGCTCCATCAACCCCTATCGCGGGTGCGAGCATGGCTGCATCTATTGCTTCGCCCGTCCCACTCACGCCTGGCTCGACTACTCGCCCGGCCTCGATTTCGAAACGAAAATCGTCTACAAGGCCGATGCCCCCAGCCTGCTGAAGAAAGCGCTGGAAAAGAAAAGCTACGTCTGCCAACCCATCGCGCTGGGCGTCAATACCGACGCCTACCAGCCCGCCGAGCGCCACTTGAATATCACCCGCTCGGTCTTGCAGGTTCTCGACCGCAGCCATCATCCCGTCGGCATCGTGACCAAAAGCGCGCTGATCGAACGCGACCTCGACATCCTCGCGTCCCTGGCGGAGCGGCGGCTCTGTCACGTGATGATCAGCCTCACCACGCTGGACAAGACGCTGGCGCGCCGCATGGAACCCCGGGCCGCCGCGCCGCATCGTCGCCTGCGAACCATCGAACGGCTGCGCGCTGGCGGCATTCCCGTTGGCGTCATGGTCGCCCCCGTCATTCCCGCCCTCAACGATCAGGAACTCGAAACCCTGCTCGAAACCGCTCGCAACGCCGGCGCGATGGACGCCGGCTACGTCATCATTCGCCTGCCTCTGGAAGTCAAAACCCTGTTCAAGGTCTGGCTGGATGAACACTACCCCCTCAAGGCGGAGCGCATCATGAACCGCATTCGCGACCTGCGCGGCGGCAAGGAATACGACGCCCGTTTCGGGAAACGCATGAGCGGCGAGGGCGTATACGCCCAACTGATCAAGAAACGTTTCGACGCCGCCGTGAAGAAATACGGCTTTCCCGGATTGCCGTCTTTCGACACGACAGCCTTCCGACCGGATACGCCGCAGATGGATTTGTTTAGATCGAGCGGAGTAGTCGATAGCGCCACGGATCCGTGGCTTGATTAGCCCAAGGCGCTGGATCCCGGCGTTCGCCGGGATGACGGGCCTGAAGTTTCCGGGACGGCGGTTTGATGCTTCCAAAACGACGCCCCATCCACCCAGTCATCCCGGCGAACGCCGGGATCCAGAAACGAAGCCGCGGACTCTCAACCGAAGAATCCGCCAAATGCGCCCCTCTACCCCAGCGCCCGGATCTTCTCCAACTGCTGTTCCAGTTCCCGCAAGGCGGCGCGTTGCTCCTCCGCCTGCTGGCGCGCCTGATTGACGACCTGTTCGGGCGCCTTTTCCGCGAAACTGGGGTTGTTCAACCGCGCCTCGGTTTTTTCCAGGTTGCCGCGCAACTTGTCGATTTCCTTGCCCAGCCGGGCCAGTTCGGCGTCGCGGTCGATGAGGCCGGCCAGCGGAATCAGCACCTTGAGGTCGCCCACCAGGGCCATCGCCGCTTCGGGCGCTTCGCTTTCCCCGATCCAGTCCACGGATTCGAGCTTGGCGAGCTGATGGAGGTAGTCCCGGGTGCGGTCGTAGCGTTGCCGGTCCTGGTCGCTCCAGTTGGCGAGCAGTACGGGAATTCGCTTGCCCGGTTTGACGTTCATCTCGGAGCGAATTTTGCGCACGCCAACGATAAAGGTTTTCAGCCATTCGACATCGGCGGCGACAGCTTCGTCCGGCGTCGCATCCGGAGCCTGGGGGAAGGCTTCGAGCTGTATCGAGTCGCCGGTCTTGCCGCTGAGCGGCTTGAGTTGCTGCCAGATTTCCTCGGTAATGAACGGCATGACCGGATGCATCAATCGCAGCAGGGTTTCCAGCGTTTCGATCAGGGTCAGGCGCGCGCCGAGTTTTTGCGCCTCGGCAGCGTCGTCGGAAAACAGCAGTGGCTTGGACAGCTCCAGGTACCAGTCGCAGAACTCATGCCATGTAAACTCATACAGGGCCTTGGCGGCGATATCGAAGCGGTATTTGTTGAAATGTTCATTGACCGTTTGCACGGTGCGTTCGAGTTCCTGGCGTATCCAGCGGTCGGCCACCGAAAATTCCGCCTGACCGGGATCGGCGGCGGGATCATGGCCTTCGCATTGCATCATCACGTAGCGCGCGGCGTTCCACAGCTTGTTGCAGAAATTGCGGTAGCCTTCGATGCGGTTGAGGTCGAAACGAATATCGCGACCGGTCGAGGCCAGCGCGGCGAAGGTGAATCGCAGCGCGTCGGTTCCGAAAGCGGGAATGCCATCGGGGAAATGCTTGCGGGTGGCCTTGCGGATTTTCTCGGCCATCTCGGGCTGCATCATGTTGCTGGCGCGTTTTTCCACCAGGCTTTCCAGGTCGATTCCGTCGATCAGATCCAGCGGATCCAGCACGTTGCCCTTGGACTTGGACATTTTCTGACCTTCGGCGTCGCGGATCAGACCATGCACGTAGACTTCGCGAAACGGGACATCCCCCATGAACTTGAGGCCGAACATGATCATTCGCGCCACCCAGAAGAAGATGATGTCGAAGCCAGTCACCAGCACGCTGGTCGGGTAGAAAGTCTCCAGTTCCGGCGTTTTCTCCGGCCAGCCGAGCGTTGAAAACGGCCACAACGCGGACGAGAACCAGGTATCGAGCACGTCCTCGTCCTGCCGGAGCTTGACAGAGTCATCGAGTCCGTAGCGGGCGCGCACGTCGGCCTCGTCCTTGCCGACATGGATGTTGCCTTCCTCGTCGTACCAGGCGGGAATGCGATGCCCCCACCAGAGTTGCCGGGAGATGCACCAGTCCTGGATATTGCGCATCCATTCGAAATAGGTTTTCGACCAGTTTTCCGGGATGAAGCGAATATCGCCGTTTTCCACCGCCGCGATCGCCGGCTCGGCCAGCGGCGCGATCTTCACGTACCACTGGTCGGTCAGAAACGGCTCGATGACCGTGCCGGAGCGGTCGCCGCGAGGCACCATCAGCTTGTGATCCTCGATTTTCTCCAGCAGACCAAGCGCTTCCAGATCGGCGACGATGGCCTTGCGCGCGTCGAAACGGTCACTGCTGCGATACTTCTCCGGCGCCTCATCATCGATCCGCGCGTCGATGGTGAAAACATTTATCAGCGGCAGGTCGTGGCGCTGACCCACTTCATAGTCGTTGAAGTCA
>DRPO01000489.1 GCA_011330835.1 Gammaproteobacteria bacterium
AACTGGATGAAAACACACTCCCGCTGCGCCCCGAAGTGCGAGGCGTCTGCGAACTGCTGGGACTCGACCCCCTCTACCTCGCCAACGAAGGCAAGCTGATCGCCATCGTCCCCGCCGAATCCGCCGACGCGCTGCTCGCCACCCTGCGCAGCCACCCCGCCGGACGCCACGGCGCCATCATCGGCGAAGTGCGCGACGCCCCCGCCGGACGGGTCACACTGCGCACAACCTTCGGCGGCCACCGGATCATCGACACCCTCCTGGGCGAACAACTCCCCCGCATCTGTTGAGGAACGCATCATGGGATACACCCTGCTCCTGCTCGGCTTTCTGCTCGGCATGCGCCACGCCACCGAAGCCGACCACCTCGCCGCCATGGCCACCATCGCCAGCCGCTCGGACACCCTGCGCGGCGCCGCCCTGCAAGGCGCCGCCTGGGGCGTCGGACACACCATCACCCTGCTCATCTTCGGCGGCGTCGCCCTGATCATCGGCGGCGCCATCCCCGACGCCTACGCCCACGGCCTCGAAGCCCTCGTGGGCCTGATGCTCATCGGTCTGGGCATCGACCTCCTGCGCCAGATGCGCCGCCGCCGGATCCACTTCCACCGCCACGCCCACGAAGACGGCGTCCACCACTTCCACGCCCACGCCCACCGCGCCGGAGAGCCTCACGACCCGACCGCCCATCATCACCCCCACCCCAACCACCTCCCCGGACGCGCCCTGTTCATCGGCCTCATGCACGGCGTGGCCGGCTCCGCCGCGCTCATCCTGCTCGTCGCCAGCCGAACCCACGACCTGCCCGCCGCCCTGACCTACATTCTCCTGTTCGGCCTTGGCTCCGTCCTCGGCATGGCCCTGCTGTCGGTCGTCATCATGCTCCCGATGCGGGCCATTCAAACCCAGGGACTGGGGCGTTTCTGGCGCGGAGCGCAGGGAGGCGTCGCCCTGTTCACGATAGTGCTGGGGGGAGAAATCATCTGGCGGAATCTGGTGGGCGTGATGGGGTAACCCGTATCTCTAACCGGAATCCATGGTCCGAGCCTCTGGATTCCCGCTTTCGCGGGAATGACGGGGGATGGGGGCTCCGGCAACGAAATGAAGCCTCGCCAACGCGACGTTCCGCCGTTCTCTCCGTCATTCCAGGCTTATCAGGACTACAGCACTCCCCCCTCCCCCGCCATTCACCAGCGGCAGAGTCGATAATTCGCCCCGCAATGAAAAGCGGCTACCCCTTTCCCGGCTCGATCCTCAGAAAATGACTGGAACCCTGCATAACGCCGGTCAAGCGCCATTTCTGGTCGCCGGGCTCTATCTCGACATGCCATTTGCCTGAGTGCAGCAATTCGATCTTGCCCCGGTAGATCGTGGGCGTTACCCGCTTCACCGGGATGCTCTGGTCCAGGCCGGCTTTTGTCGCATAGACCAGGTTCAACGTGATGGTGTCTTCGCCGATGTCCTGGTTGAAGCGAACTTCAACCTTTTTGTCGTCGGGGTTGATGACGACATCGGCGCCCAGCCCCATGGCGGCGGCTTTTTCGCCGCGGGCGAAGGTTTTGTTGATCGCCAGCCCATCCTTGTAATAGTCATCCCTGACCAGGCCATCATTGCTGCGGATGGCCAGGACGATGGTGATCATGCAGCCGATCACGGTGATCGTCGGCAACGCGATCAGCGCCCACGGCCAGAATTGGCGGTACCAGGGTTGGGTATCGAGGTCGGACTGGATATTGGAATGGATATTCATGCTCATTTTCGTGGCCCCAGGAATCGGGCGGTTTGGTCTTGTTTCAGTTCAGGGTTGTCCTCTGCCTGGATGTGAAACTCGATCTTGTTGCTGACGGCGGGAATGTTGCGCGGGTCGGTCGCCAGTTTGACGACAACGTCCGCCACCTTTCCACTGTCCACATTGACGTTCTCGGCGCCCTGGATTGTCAGATCCTTCAATCCGGTGGCGCTGATGGTGTAGTGATGCGGTTTTTCATCCATGTTCACGACTTTCAACGTATAGACATTCTCGATCAATCCTTCACTGTTTTCACGATAGAGTCCATTCCGGTCGCGAATGATGTCGAGCTCCAGCGGCACGCGTGTGAGTATGGAGTACATCAGCCCGCTGATGAGCGTGAGCAGAACCAGCGCGTAGAAAATGACCCGTGGCCGCAGGATATGGGTCTTGTTGCCTTTCATGGCGTGTTCGGTGGTGTACCGGATCAGGCCTTTTTCATAGCCCATTTTTTCCATGACTTCATCGCAGATATCGATGCAGGCGGCGCAACCGATGCACTGGTATTGCAATCCGTCCCGGATGTCGATGCCTGTCGGACAAACCTGAACGCACTGTTTG
The DNA here is from genome assembly GCA_011330835.1 of Gammaproteobacteria bacterium. Taxonomy (GTDB): domain Bacteria; phylum Pseudomonadota; class Gammaproteobacteria; order UWMA-0217; family UWMA-0217; genus HyVt-560. The sequence continues at coordinate 2,351 of DRPO01000489.1, forward strand.
CAGTCGATACAGTCGCCCAGATTGACCTCGGCGGGGTCCACGCCGCGCTTGCGGCCTCCGCGCGGTTCTCCCCGTTTTTCATCATAGGAAATGATCAACGTGTCCTTGTCGAACATGGCGCTCTGAAAACGCGCATAGGGGCACATGTACAGGCAGACCTGCTCGCGCAACCAGCCGGCGTTGCCATAGGTCGCCAGACTGTAGAACAGGATCCAGAACGTCTCCCAGGGACCGGTGCTGAAAGTCGCCACCGAATGCGCCAGTTCGCGGATGGGCGTGAAATAGCCGACAAAGGTAAAGCCCGTCCACAAGGAGAACAGGATCCACAGCAGGTGCTTGGTTCCCTTGCGCAAGGCTTTTTGCGAGCTCCATTCGGACTTGTCGAGCTTGATCTGCTGGTTGCGGTTACCCTCGACCTTTCTTTCGATCCAGAGAAAAACCTCGGTCCAGACGGTCTGCGGACAGGCGTAGCCGCACCAGAGGCGTCCGGCCAGGGCGGTGAAGAAGAACAGCGACAGCGCGGCGACGATCAGCAACACCGCGAGATAGAAGAAATCCTGCGGCCAGAATGTCAATCCGAAAATATGAAACTTGCGGGCAGGCAGGTCAAAGAGTACGGACTGGCGCCCGTTCCACTGGATCCACGGCAACAGGTAGTACGGGCCGAGCAGCGCGAATACGCCGAGCACGCGCAGTCGCGCGAACATGCCGTGGACTTCTCGCGGGTAGATTTTCTCCCGCTTCTTGTACATTTCTCCGGAATTTCCGGATTGTTGTGTTGTTGAGTTCATGAGGAATTAACGTCTTTGCAAGGTTTGAGAAAATATTGCGTGGCGAAACTCGATGCCGCGGTCAACGCCCAGAAGGCGAAAAAACCCAGGGAATAGGTTGCGGTCAGCGACAACGCCGCCCCTCCCCTGCACTCCGCCAGTTCCGATGGATCGAAGAACGTGAAAAATATCGTATTGGCGATACCCGCCATGACGAATGACGGCCACAGCACGGCCGAAATCGACTGGCATACGCCGACTTTCCGATCATCTTTGGTATCAGTTTCGCTTCGCATCTTGTTTCTCCGTTTCCTCAGTGGTAGTGGTTCGATCACCCCGTTTTTTGAGGGTGATTCCCGCCTATTGTAATACAAACGCTCTTGGTCCCAAGGAATATTCCATCGTGGCCGCGTCTGTTTTTCACCCGGCTTTCGATAAAAATGGATGCCTCCCTTTTGCCAGACAAGCGTCTCTCCCGAGAAAAAAATCTCACCAAAGGTGAGATTTTTCAGCGAAACATAGCTCTTGCGCCATTTGGCGCGTCTCGTTGGCGCAAGCCAACGAGACGCTGTGATGGCCGTGGTCTATTTGTGGCTCAGGCTATAGACATAGGCCGCGAGCAGATGGACCTTGTCCTTGCCGAGGAAGCCC
>DRPO01000490.1 GCA_011330835.1 Gammaproteobacteria bacterium
CCTGACCGTCGCGCCAATGTCGGAGCAGGGCGCTTCGGCAGCCTCTCGGCTGTTGACCAGTTAACCGACAAACGACACCCTCAAGTGAAAGGCCGAAGATCCTTGCCGGCGAGACGCCGGCGGTCCCGGGTGAAGATCTGGCGCTTCCCCGCGGTGGAGGACGCGCTGCGGGCATTTGAACCGTTGCCGACCCCGGAGCGCCGGCGTCTCGCCGGCCATCCGACGAGCCGAAGGGCGCGGTTTTCCTGCAAAAAACTTGACCGCGCCGACAAAATACTTAAGTTTTCGGTTCTATCCCATTCATATCATTGAAAACGATTCAGGATTTGATACCATTGGCGAACGTGGTTTCGATACCGGTAATAAAACCAATGCACGTGGTTCGCCCGCAGTTCCCTCCATCAACCGTTCGCTGGCGACGATTGCCATGCCTCGCGATGCTGTTTATTGCTGTTTTGCTGGCGTCAATACCGGGCGGATCGGCGATTGCCGGCGATAGCGCCGCGACGCTGAACCATTTCTCGGTTCAACAGCGGAAGCACCGTCTCGACCTGGTGTTTGGTCTCAGCTCGTCGCCGGATTATCGACTGTTTCCCCTCACGCACCCCGACCGGATCGTGCTCGACTTTCAGCGCACCCGCCTGGCCCCCGGGTTGGAACTCAAGGCTGGCGGCAATCCGTTGGTCAAGCGCATTCGCTACGCTTCCCGCAACGACGGCATGTTGCGCGTCGTCGTGGATCTGACGCGCAAGCTTCAGGCCACCGAGCAGGTCGCCCGATCGGGGCGGGGCTGGGAATTGCGGCTCGGGTTGCCGTTTTCGGCGAAGTCCGTGAAGACCAACAAACGAATCTCCGCCTCGAAAGGCGCGGTGAAATCCAGCGTCGACAAGCGTCCGTTGCGATCGCTGGTGATCGCCATCGACCCCGGTCATGGCGGCAAGGATCCTGGCGCGCGCGGCAAGGGCGGCACGAACGAAAAGGACGTGGTGCTGAAAATCGCCCGCGAACTGCATGCCCTGCTGAAGAAGGAGCCGGGATTCAGGCCCTATCTGACTCGCGCCGATGATCGTTTTTTGCCCCTGCGCGAGCGCATCCGGCGCGCGCGCAAGCAGAACGCGGACCTGTTCGTCTCCATTCATGCGGACGCGGCGACCAACAGCAAGGCAACCGGTTCTTCGGTCTATGTGCTGTCACAGCACGGCGCGTCCAGCGAAGCGGCCCGGCGGTTGGCGAAGCGGGAAAACGCCGCGGACCTGCTCGGTGGCGTCAGTCTCAAGGACAAGGAAGACACACTGGCGCATATCTTGCTGGATCTGACGCAACGGCATACCCTGGATGTCAGTTATGAAATCGCCAACAGCGTTCGCGGCGAGTTGGGGCGTATTGGCAACCTTCATGGAAAACGGGTGGAGAAGGCGGGTTTCGTCGTGCTGAAATCGCCCGATATTCCCTCGATCCTCGTTGAAACCGCGTTCATTTCCAATCGGACCGAAGAAAAACGCCTGCGCAACCACAAGTTTCAGAAAAAGATCGCCCGCTCGATCCTGCGCGGCATCAAGCGCTATTTCTACAAGCACGCGGAGCCGGGAACGGTCATCGCCGCCCTGAAAAAACGCGAGCATGTCATTCGTTCCG
>DRPO01000491.1 GCA_011330835.1 Gammaproteobacteria bacterium
GCCTGGGCGAGCTGGGCGCCGCCGCCCATGGCGATGGAGACATCGGCGCCGGCGAGCACGGGGGCGTCGTTGACGCCGTCGCCGACCATGGCGACGATGCGGCCCTGCCGCTGCAATTGGCGGACGTAGTCGAGCTTGTCCTCGGGGAGTTGTCGGGCGCGGTAGTCGCGGATGCCAAGCGCTTCGGCGACCTGGGCGACGGCGGGTTCGTTGTCGCCGCTGAGCAGGCGGGGTTCAACGCCAAGCCCGTTGAGCGTTTCGAGCGCTTCCCGGGCTTCGGGGCGCAGTTCATCCTGGAGCTCCAGCCGGGCGAGAACAGTCTGTTGCGTCGCGAGATAGACGCTGGCGCCGGGCGGAGCCTGATCATCGAAATCGGGATGCCATTCGCGGATGTAGGCGAGGCTGCCGATGCGCAGCAGATCGCCCTGGCGACGCCCGAGTACGCCAGTTCCGGGAACGGATTCGATGACTTCCACCGAGGCGGGGGCGTCGACGCCTTTCTGGAGGGCGGCGGCGATGGGGTGTTCGCTGTATTGCTCCAGCCCGGCGGCCAGCGCCCGGATTTCCTCTTCCGGCAGATCGCTATAGGGCGTGACGCCGACCAGGCTGAGACGCCCCCGCGTCAGGGTGCCGGTCTTGTCGAACACCATGTCGGTGGCGCGAGCGAGCGTTTCCAGCGCGTGGCCCCGGGTGGTGAGCACGCCCATGCGGGTGAGAACGCCGACGGTGGCGGTCATGGCGACCGGGGTCGCCAGCGACAGGGCGCAGGGGCAGGTGACGACGAGAACCGACAGGGTGATCCACAGCGCGTCGTCGGGCCGATGCAGATGCCAGTAACCGAACACGGCCAGCGCGACCGCCAACAGGCCGGCGACGAACCAGCCGGCGACGCGATTGGCGAGCTGGGCGATTTGCGGCTTTTCCCCCTGGGCCCGCTCCAACAGCCGTGAAATGCCGGCCAGCACGGTTTCCTGTCCGAGCTTGTCCAGGCGCACGGTGATCGGCGAATCGCGGTTGATGGCGCCGCCGATAATGAAATCGCCGGCGCCCTTCGCCACCGGCAGGCTCTCGCCGCTGAGCAGGGATTCATCCATGCTGGTGCGCCCCTCGACCACCGTCCCGTCGGCTGGCGCGGTTTCGCCCGGCTTGATGACGATTTCATCGCCGACGCGCAGTTCGGTGACGGGGGTGGGCTGAAGACCTTCGGGCGTTTTCAGATGCGCGGTGGCGGGCAGCATGCGCACCAGTTCGTCGCCGACCCGCCCGGCCCGATGCCGCGCCGAGAGTTCGAGAAAACGCCCCAGCAGCAGGAAGAACGTGAACATGGTCACCGAGTCGAAATAGACCTCGCCCACGCCGCGCACGGTGGCCCAGGCGCTGGCCAGGTAGGCGCCGCCGATGGCCAGCGACACCGGAACGTCCATGCCGAGCTGGCGAAAGCGCAGATCGCGCCAGGCCGATCTGAAAAACGGCTGTGCGGCGTAGAACACCACCGGCGTGGCCACCACCAGACTGGCCCAGCGCAGCAGCGAGCGGATGCCGGGCGACATGCCCTGACTCTCGCCGAGATACAGCCCCACCGCCATCATCATGACCTGCATCATGCCGACGCCGGCCACGCCGAGCCGTCGAATCGCCTGCCGCCGCTCCTTCTTGTGCAGCGCCTCCTGCCGACCCGGATCGAAGGGATGGGCGTGATAGCCGATCTCGCTGATGGCCTGAAGCACGGCGCTGAGCCGGATGCGGCTGTTGTCCCAGACAAGCTGGGCCCGATGGGTTGAGTAGTTCACCTGGAAGCTGATGACGCCGTCCAGCGCCTGCACATGGCGCTCGTTGAGCCAGACGCAGGCGGCGCAGGTGATGCCTTCGAGAATCAGCGCCGCCTCGCGCCGATCGTCGGCCATCTGGCGAACGAAGCTTTGTTGCAGCTTGTCGTCATCGTAGAGCGACAACTCGCGCAGCGCCTCCGGCACCAACTCTTCGGGACGGGTCGGGTTGGCGGTGCGGTGCTGGTAGAAACTCTCCAGATGGTTTTCGACAATGGCCCTGGCCACCGCCTCGCAGCCGGCGCAACACATCGGGCGGGCCTCGCCGAGAATGGTGACCGACAGGTCGCTGTCTTCGGGCACGGGGAGACCGCAGTGGTAGCAGGATTGCTCGGGGTCAGTGGTCATGCGTGGGGTTGAGGACTCTATCGCAATTCAGAATCCAGGCGACAAGATTCAGTGCGGGATCGATTAGGGTCTCCCTTCATTCTTGGCCCGGCGGAGTTCCTCGTCGGTTATCGGACAGGACGCCGTCAGAGCGCGCAGAGCCTCGGCCCGGGCAAGCACTTCGGAAACATGGATTCGCCGGGGGGTGACGAGCCGTTGGGACAATACCCCATTATCAAGCTTGTGTTTTGGTGTTTGCCTGGACATATCGGTGACCGTTCAGAATTCAGCAAGTGGACAGCGCGTGTTCCCTAGTATATTCCCACATTCGCGACGCCATGACATTATACTTCTCGCATTCAATAATACCCCGTTCATGCCGCGCATCTTTTCGCCGATAGCTGCGTTGTAAAAACTTGACGTAGCGCCACTATGCCTGCGTTTTTACGCCTTGCTCTCGACGAAAATCTACACGCCCTGAACGGGGTATTATTGAACGCGAGAAGTATGTCGCGAAGCCGCTTCGTCCCCAATCGTCGGCTCCATCCGGGTTTCGGCCCGGATTTCGTAGAGCGCCTCCCCCTTGCGGATGGTGGCGACCATGCGCCAGCGGCCCGGTTGCGGCAGGGTGACAGGCGCCTGGTAGTCGCCTCCACCATGCTCGTTGAGCGTGAATTCCACGTCCTTGCGCGAGTCCGAAGGCCGCAGGAAAACACCGCTCACGGTCGCGCCGGTAACGGGTTTGCCATGGCGATCGAGGACGCGAATCCTGAACTCGACGGGGCGCCCGGCCAGCGGCTCGCCGAGCCAGCCCTTGGATACCCGCCAGCCAAGAGCGCGCTGCGCCTGGCGCTGCCTGAGGTAGGCGTTGAACCGAGCTTCCTTTTCCTGGAAGTCGTGGGAGACCGAGCCGGGAAACACGGAGATCGCTCGGGCGCGGGAGCGCGGCGGGGGCAGAATGCGTTCCATCCACTGTTCGCTGAGCCCTTTTTCGGCGAGCGTGAGGATGATGCTGTCCACGCCGGCCAGCAGGACGAAAAACAGCACCAGCATCGCCGGCCCCCAGTGGAACCAGCGGCGGTCGGGGGTTTCGCCTTCGATCCGCGCGCGAATTTCCCAATGACTGGTAATGATGCCAAGCACGTAGGGGATGACGGCGTAGAAGGCGAGATGAATGGCGAACTGATCAAGCCCGCGCCAGCGGCTGACGCCAAGCGGGAAGTACAGGGCGATGGCGATGCTGGCGACGATCAGCGCGGCCTGCTTGCCGGCCAGCCGCGTCCAGCGGTAGAGCGCGGAGAAGACCAGCAGCTCCAACAGGATCCCGCCCCCCAGCGTGGCGACGAGGCTGCTCACGGCCGGTAAAAACGCGCCGAAATCTCGACCGGCTGGAGCGTCTTGTCCGCCGGCGTCGCGACAAAACGAAAATCCCGCACCTTGTCGGCGGCCTTGGCGCCCGGCGCCTGCCGCACCTTGGCGTAGACCAGCAGATGCTTGAGCGGTTCGAGATGTACGGTGTCGATATTGCCCGTGTCCAGCGTGGCGTCGATGTCCTTGAGCGACAGCCGCCAGTCCTGGGGCCGGGTCGTCTGGTTGCTGAGCTTAATCTCGTAGCTGTTCTGCACCGAGCCGTCGGACACGGTGACGAACAACGGCTGGCGAACCTGCCGAACCGCCGTTTCCAGCGGCGGCTTGCTCATCACGCTCCACACCAGCACGGCGGTCGCCAGCAGCAGCCCCAGCCCGTAACCGACGTTCTTGAGCGAAAACCACTTGACCTTGCCGCCCGCTTCCTCGACTTCCGAGGAGTAGCGGATCAGCCCCTTCTCCCAGCCCATGCGATCCATCACGGTATCGCAGGCGTCGATGCACAACGCGCAGTGAATACAGGAAATCTGCAAGCCATCGCGAATGTCGATCCCGGTCGGACAGACCTGGACGCAATAGCCGCAGTCGATACAGTCGCCAATGCCCGCCGCCTGGCGCTGCTCGCGCTTTTTCAGCTCCCGCGTCACCCGTGCGCGGCCTTCCGCCCCCTCGCCCCGGGCGCGATCATAGGCCACCATGCGCGTATTCTTGTCGAACATGGCGCTCTGAAAACGCGAATAGGGGCACATGTGCGTGCAGGTCTGCTCGCGTGCGACGCCGGCCATGGTAAAGGTGGTGAAGGTGAGAATGGCGGTCGTGATATACATCGCCGACGGGGCCTGGCCGGTGAAAAACCGCGCGACCAGATCGCCGGCGTCGCCCCAGTACAGACTGAACGTCAGCGCCGTCCAGAACGCGACCACGCCCCAGGCCAGCCAGGTGCCGCCCTTTTTCAGGATCTTGCTGGCGTTCCAGGGGGATTCATCCAGACGGATCCGCGCCGGGCGCTCGCCCTGTATCCACTTTTCAATACGGAAAAACAGATCGGTCCACAGCGTCTGGAAACAGAAATAACCGCAAAAGACGCGCCCGGCAATGCCAGTAACGAAGAACAGCAATAACGCCGCGATAACGAGAAAGCCGGCCAGCCAGAAAATCTGTTCTGGCTGCACCACCAGGCCAAACAAGTAATATTTGCGCCCGATAACATCGAACAAAACCGCCTGATCCGGTCCCACCTCGCGATGCCACGGCAGCCAGGGCAAACCGTAGTACACGGTGTAGGCCAGCACCAGGATGACGGTCTTGATGCGCCGGAACGTCCCACTGACCGAGCGCGGATAGACGCGAACAGAGATATCGCGGGGATAGGGGGTGGAAGCGTTGGACATGAGCGATTAACTCTCCGCTCCCGTCATCCCTGACAGGATGGAAAAATTACTTTCCGCCGCCAAGCTGGTGGATGAACACCGTGAGCATCTTGATCTGCTCGTCCGTCAACCGCCCTTTCCAGGCCGGCATCCTGCGATTCACGCCATTGCGAATGACGCGCTTGACCTGCTCCAGTTTGGCTTCGTAGTCGTCGGCGCGCGGAACGTCGGCGATCGTCCAGATCTGGTCCGTCAGATTGGCGGAGCCTTGCGACTTCATGCCCGTGGCCTGATGCGTATGGCAGTAATAGCAGCCGCCGGCCTCGCCCTGGAACAGGGCTTCACCCTGCTGGATCTTTTCCGCATCGCCGCCCTTGATTCCGGATAGAGACAGGACATATTGCGCAACCGCATCCAGTTGCTCCTCGGAAAAAGTCTCGCCAAACGCCGGCATGAAGCCCAGCCGCCCATCGGAGATGGTTTTTTCGATATCTTCAATCTTGCCGCCCCACAACCAGTCATCATCGGCCAGGTTGGGGAACAGGCCAATCACGCCGCTGCCGCCGCTGCCATGACAAGCGGCGCAGTTGTCGGCGAACAGCACCTTGGCGGTCGAACGCATAAAGGCCATCTTTTCAGGATCGTTCAGGATATCCTGATAGGACGCGTTCGCGACCTCCTGAAAATGCTTTTTCTGCAACAGCGCTTTCTTGTCGGTCTGTTCACGCGCCAGAAAACGGGAGCGGGTATTCCAGTGAGTCGTGACCTTTTCGCCCTTGTCGTTGACAAAGGTGATGTTGTTGAAAAGCCCCTTGGTATAGCTTTTGCCAATCGGCCAGGCCGGGTAAAGAATCCAGTAAACGATGGCGAACACAACGGTGGCGTAAAACGCCCAAACCCACCAGGTTGGCAGCGGGTTGTTGTATTCCTGGATATCGCCGTCCCAGGCGTGACCCGTCGTTTGTACCGATTTCTGTTGATGCTTTTTCATCTCATTCCACCTTAACCCTGCTCGTCATCATCCTGCAGGGGAATGTATTTATAGGATTCGAGGCGGTCGCTGCGTTTCCGGCTGCCGTACACATAGATCACGATCGCGACGAATAGTGGAAAAAAAACCAGCAGCGCCGCGATCTTGCTGTTCGTCAGGTCACCGAGCCAGGCCAGCATGATTTACCTGAACCGCGTGAAATAGCCTTCGTCGTACTGACTGAAATCCACCAGCGTGCCGAGCATTTGCAGATAGGCGACCAGGGCGTCCATTTCCGTCAGCCTGTCCGGGTCGCCATCGAAGTTCCCCGCCTGGGCATCAGCCAGCAGGTTTTCTTCCGCCCGATTGATGTCCAGTTTGGCGGCGACGCTTTCCCCGAACTTCGCGACGTTGGCCTCGTACTCTTCCGGCGTCTCCGAATAAGGCACGCCAACGCGTTTCAGCGCCACCATGCGCGCCGCCACGTCGGAATAATCCAGCGTCGTTCTCTTCAGCCATGGATAATTGGGCATGATCGACTCCGGCACCACCGAACGCGGCGCGACCAGATGCTGCACATGCCATTCGTTTGAGTACTTGCCGCCCACCCGCGCCAGATCCGGCCCGGTTCGCTTCGATCCCCACTGAAACGGATGATCGTATTTGGACTCCGCCGCCAACGAATAATGCCCATAGCGCAGATCCTCATCGCGAAATGGGCGCACCATCTGCGAATGACAAACGTAGCAGCCCTCTCGCTGATAGATATCCCTGCCCCGCAACTCCAGCGGCGTATAGGGGCGAA
>DRPO01000492.1 GCA_011330835.1 Gammaproteobacteria bacterium
ACGGGGTTGCCGGCAGGGTTTCCGGCGCGCCGGAAACCCTTTCTGCGCCACGCAAAGTGATCCGGTACACTACGCGGACTCTCGTTGCTATCCGCGTAGCCCATGGCTCTGGCAAATCTTCTCGCGCTCCTCGACGACATTTCCACCATCCTGGACGATGTCTCCACACTGACCAAGGTGGCGGCCAAAAAGACGGTCGGCGTACTCGGCGACGACCTCGCGCTGAACGCGGAACAGGTCGCCGGCGTCAGACCCGAGCGTGAACTGCCGGTTGTCTTCGCGGTCGCCAGGGGCTCGCTGGTCAACAAACTGATCCTGGTTCCCGGCGCGCTGATCATCAGCGCGCTGGCCCCCTGGCTCATCACTCCGATGCTGATGGCCGGCGGCGCTTTTCTCTGCTTCGAAGGGTTTGAAAAGGTATTCGAGAAATATCTTCCCCACGACCACGAAGACGACAGCAAGGAGGCCTTGCTCGAAGCCTTCGGCGACCCGCAAGTCGATATGGCGGTGTGGGAAAAAAACAAGATCCGCGGCGCCATACGAACCGATTTTGTCCTCTCGGCCGAAATCATCGTGATCGCGCTGGGAACCGTCAGGGATGCGCACATTGGCGTCCAGGCGGCGGTCGTCTCCCTGATCGCCCTGGTCATCACCCTTGGCGTTTACGGTATCGTCGCCGCCATCGTCAAGCTGGATGATGGGGGCCTCTACCTGCTCCGGTCAGCCACGGAATCCCGAATGGGGCGACTCAGAAAAGCCTTGGGCCGCGCCCTGCTGCATCTGGCTCCGCGACTGATGAAAACGCTGACCATCGCGGGGACGGCCGCCATGTTCCTGGTCGGCGGCGGGATACTGGCGCACGGCATTCCGTGGCTGCACCACCGTATCGAGGGGCTTGTGGAACTGATCAGCCACACGGGGCCGGCGTCAGGTTTGACGGACATGCTGGCGACGGCGTTCGCCAATGTCCTGGTCGGAGTCGTCGCCGGCGGCGTGGTTGTCGGCATCGTTCTGGGCGGGAAAAGGATCTTCCGATCCCGTGAGAAATGAACGCTAGGCGGACTCCCGGAGCCACTCTTCAAGCACATCCAAAGTCACCCAGCCTGGCGATCTCTTGTCTCCAGCCAGCACCTGGTGAGGCCGTTCGGGTTCGCCCAGATCCGACAACACCGCGAGGGCGCCAGTGAAATCCTCTCCCTGGCTGTAGAAACTCTCCGTCACCAGCACGGGAATCCCCGCCGCTTTCGCCGCCAGAACCCCGTTGCGGGTATCTTCCAGCGCCAGGCAGGCGTCGCCGGGCAATCCAAGCCGCTCCAGCACCCACAGGTAGACCGAGGGGTCGGGCTTCTTCACCGGCGCCTCGGTAGCCGAGCCGATCACTTCAAACCAGTCCAGGGCCCCATGGCCCAGCGTTGCGTCGAACAGCGCGGTAATATTGGCGCGGGTGGTCGTTGTCGCAATCGCCAGGCGCATCCCCGCGTCATGCGCTTCCCGGATCAGCCGCTCCACGCCGGGACGAAGTTCCGCCTCGCCCCCCGCCATCATGGCCGCGTAATGCCCCGTCTTCGACTGATGAAGGCCCGCTATCCATTCCGCCAGCTCCTTGCGTTCCAGAAGTTCCGGGCACGACTCCCCGATGTACTGGCGAATGCGCTCCTTGCCGCCGGAAATCGCCAGCAACTCGCGATATCGCTCGCGACTCCAGCGCCAGCTCAACCCGGCGTCGGCGAACGCGCGGTTGAAGGCCTTGCGATGAACTTCCTCGGTTTCGGCCAAAGTGCCGTCCACATCGAAAATCAGAGCTTGGGGATGACGCATCGTTATTCCTGGCGCTAGCAAAGCCGCGGATGATACCCCAGCCGGAAAGATCTGGATACGATCAAACGCCGAAGAGAAACAACAATGGCGCCCCGAGAATCACAGCCAGCAGCAAGACGCCCGCAATTGCGTGCGCCATGTCGCTATGAGGCCCAGGCTAAAAAGTCTCTGAATCGTGTCGCACACTTCCGAACGAGCCGCTCTCGTTTGGTCCGCCCCCCAGAACGCGCATAGACCTTTTGGTCCGCCCCCTGTCATCTGAATGACAGCTCTCCCTGACCCTAGACATCCACAATGTACGCTCGATGAACACCCGCTCACTCGGCATGAACGAGAACGAAAAGACTATCGGCCGCAAACTGCTGGAGACCTCGCCCGAGACCGGCCTGAGCGAGGACGAAGCGAAGCGGCGGCTACAACAATTCGGCCCAACCTGATCGAGACAAAGGAACAAAGCTGGCTCATGCGACTGGCCAGGCGCTTCCGGGGCCCCATCCCGTGGATGATCGAAGTCGCCGCGATCCTCTCGGCCTCGGTGAAACGCTGGGAGGATTTCGTCATCATCATGATCATGCTGCTGGTCAACGCGTTCGTCGATTTCTACCAAGAATCGAAGGCGCTGAACGCCATCGCGGTGCTGAAAAAGAAGCTTGCGCTGAAGGCGGTGGCGCTGCGGAATGGCCGGTGGCGGCAAATCGCCGCGGCCGAACTGGTTCCCGGCGACGTCATCAAGATCCGGATCGGCGACATCATCCCGGTCGATATCAAGTTGCTGAGCAGCGGCGACTTCGTCCAGGTGGACCAGTCCGCGCTGACCGGCGAATCGCTGCCCGTGGATAAAAAACCAGGCGAACAGGCCTACGCCAACAGCGTCGTCAAGCAGGGCGAGATGATCTCGGTCGTCACCGGCACCGGCCTCAATACCTATTTCGGGCGCACCGTCGGGCTGGTGGCCAATGAGGTGGACCCCATCTTTAGGACAGAAATCGGGGTCAAATAAGCTAAGACCTGAGCGATTCCGAAGAAGGAATCTATTTTTAATATTAGTTGTTGTTGAAAGCTCTCGTCAAGCGCACATTCTTTCACCGGCGGAGTGTGGGTAAGGGGCGAGCAAGTGTGGAAAAGCCGGGGGCAAAATCGAGCTTGCGAGGATTTTGTCCCCGGCTTTTCCACACGGTTTCGCGTAGCGAAATGGTCACGCCTTATCCACACGGAGTCCGGCGCGAGAGACTTTGCATTCACGACAAATCATCTGGTTGGTCTACCGCCATGCGCGCATGGATTTCGGCGGGCGTGCGGCCTTTCAGGGCGCTGTGGGGGCGTTCATGGTTGTAGAAGTGGAAGTAGGCGCTTAGCCCCTTGAACAGCTCGGGAACGCTCTGATAGTCGTTGAGGTAGACCTCTTCGTATTTCACGGTTCGCCAGAGGCGTTCGATGAAGACATTGTCCAATGCCC
>DRPO01000493.1 GCA_011330835.1 Gammaproteobacteria bacterium
CGCGCTCCCGGCACAGCGCCACGATGTCATCCATGGCGCAAGGATAGCCGGCGTAATGCACCACGATCACCGCCCGCGTCCGCCCGGTGATCCGGGCCCGAATCGTCTCCGCCGATACATTCCAATCGTCCAGCGAAACGCTGTCCGCCAGCACCGGCGTCGCCCCCGTCATCGCCACCACATTGGCGTCCGCGACGAAGGTCAGCGCCGGAATGATCACCTCGTCGCCTGGTCCGACGCCGGCCATCAGCACCGCCATGTGCAGCGCCGCGGTACAGCTCGACACCGCCGTCGCCTCGACCTCGCCGCCCAGAAACTCGGCGAACGCCTGTTCGAAGGCGTCGATGCGCTCCCCCATCGTCAGCCAGCGGCTGGCGATCACATCAGCCGCCGCCCGCGACTCGGCCTCATCGTAATTCAGCTCAAACAGGGGGACTTTCCACATGGCTGGGGTTTCCTTCGCGCGCCCGGCAAGAACCGGGGAGTCTACCGCCTCACTCACGGATCCGGCAAAGGCGGCATGCGACGGATTCGACATTTTGTCGGTCAGGAAGCACGATTCCCCAATGGTTGGTTCGTTTCTGGATCCCGGCTTTCGCCGGGATGACGGTCTTGGGGAGCGCCGGCATCCCTGTCGGTAAAGGCGCTGGATCGTTTGACGACCTCGAAGAAAGTCGTCATCCCCAGATCAGTTGATATACCTCCCACGATGGAATGCTATGATCAACGCCATGACCCTGCGCCGACAAATTCTGCTGTTTCTGCTGCTGTTCGGGCTGGCGCCGCTGACGGCGGTGATGCTGCTGAACATGCCGATGATCATGCGGCAGGCGGAGCGCTTCTATCACGAGGCGCATTTGCAGAATCTGCGCGCCGATTTCCGCGATATCGACGAGCATATCGCCAGCCGCAAGGAGACGGTGCGGCTGCTGGCGAAGCTGCCGGATCCCGGCATGCTGCGGAGCCGCCAGTCCGAAAAGGGGTTCGATCTCGCCGCCGAGCGGGATCTCTACCTCGCCTGGCTGGACCGAGTGCTGCGCGACCAGCTCGACATTACCAATATCGCGTTTCTCGATCCCGATGGCGGTATGCTCTGGCAGTTGACGCGCGATCCAAAGTCCGGCTCCTGGCGCGAGGACGACCAGCCCCACGACCCTTTGCAGAAGAAATTCTTCCAGGCCGCCATCCACCTGCCGCCGGGCCGCACGCTGCCCAGTCCCATCCACCACAACGAACACAGCGCCGGCCCGGACAACCTTTACCTGCGGCTGGCCAGCCCGGTCTATGAATACGATTTTCAGCCGCCCGTGGGGCTGGCGGTCATCAGCGTCGATATCCGCGGCCTGGCCCACGCTTACCGGCAGACCTACTGGGTCTTTCACAACGGCGATTATCTGAGCTACGCCAAGCCCGAACACGCCTCGGCCAGCGCCTTCGAGGACTTCCCCGGACTCGACAAGATCTTCACTCAAAACAAGGCGGCGCTGTGGAATCCCCGCGACGGCGACCCGGTCATCTGGATTCCCATGTTCCCCACCACCGAAGGCAAGCCGCTGTGGGTGGGCCGCCGCGTCGACCCCTCCCCGGTCACCGCGTTCAAGAACCAGATCTTTGTGCGCGTGCTGGTCATCATCGCCGCGCTGGTGCTCGCCGTCATGCTGGCCGCCCATTTCGTCGCCAACAAGATCGAGCAGTACCAGCAGGCGCTGACCCGCGGCCTGCGCCAGACCCTGGCCGGCGAAGCGCGCGCCAGGGTTCCGGTCAAGGGCCCCCGCGAACTGCGGGAAATGGCCAATACGCTGAACCAGCTCGCCGACCAGCACGTCCGCAACAACCAGGCCCTGCGACGCCACGCGGACGAACTGGAACGCTCCAACCGTTACAAGTCCCAGTTCCTCGCCAACGTCAGCCACGAGCTGCGCACGCCGCTGAACTCGGTGCTGCTGCTGTCGAAAATGCTGCTCAACGACGACGATCCGCCGCTGACCGCCGAGCAAAAACAACAGGCGCTGGTCATCCACAAGGCCGGCGCCGACCTCAAGGCCATGATCGACAACATCCTCGATCTGTCGCGCATCGAAGCGCGCCGCTGCGCCATCGTCTCCGAACCGGTGAATCTCCCCGAACTGCTCCGCGAACTGGAGGAAATCGTCGCCCCACAGTTCAAGGACAAGGGGCTGGACCTGACCCTGCGCATCGACGAAGACGCCATCCAGGACATCCATTCGGACAGCGAGAAAATCGGTCAGATCATCAAGAACTTCCTCGCCAACGCGCTCAAGTTCACCGATGAGGGCGGCGTCACCGTCCGGCTAAGCCGCGCCGACGACGCGCAACAGCCGGTTTCCATCTGCGTCAGCGACACCGGTCGCGGCATCCCGCCCCACCAGCAGCAACACATTTTCGAAGCCTTCCAGCAAGCCGACGGCTCAACCAACCGACGCTATGGCGGCGCCGGGCTCGGACTGACCATCTCGCGCGAACTCAGCCGGCTGCTGGGCGGGCGCATCAGCCTCAAGAGCGAGGCCGGAAAGGGCGCTGAGTTCTGCCTGCGCCTGCCGCAACGCATCGAAGCCAGCGAAGCGGAAATGCAGCTCGAAACCGCCCCACAGCCAGCCACCGAACCACCGCCCCAGGCCGCGCCCGCGACCGACCCTGAATTGGATCCCGGCCTTCGCCGGGATGACGATCTCAAAGCGCCGTCCGCCGATCTCGAAGCGCCGCCCGCCGAACAACGCGCGTTGATCGTCGAATCCGATCTCAAGGCGCTGCTGGCGCTGACCGCCCAACTGGAAAAACAGGGCTTCCAGGTCACCGGCGCCCTCGACGAGGCCGAAGCGCTGGAGAATCTCCAGGAAGAGTCCTACGATATCATCCTGGCCAACGCCCAGGCCGCCACCGCGATCCGGCGCAACGCCTCTGGCCAGATCATCGTCCACGGCGAAGACGACGACACCGGGCTGGAAGACCTGCCCCATCTGCCCCGCCCGGCCACCGACGAACAACTCCGCGACCTGCTGGCGCGACTGGCCGGGCGCAACACCGACAGCACCGAAACCGCATGAAAAACTACTCCGGCTTCAAGCTCCTCATCGTCGATGACAACAAGAACAACCTGTTCACCCTGCGCAGCCTCATCAGCCGCCACATGGACATCGAGATCATCGAAGCCAGCTCCGGCGAAGAAGCCATCGAAAAAGCCGTCGAAACGCCCGACATCGACCTCATCGTCCTCGACGTCCAGATGCCCGGCATGGATGGCTTCGAAACCGCCGCCGTGCTCAAGCTGCGCAAACGCACCCGCGACATCCCCGTCATCTTCCTCACCGCCGCCTTCAAGGCCGACGAATTCCAGCGCAAGGGCTTCGAGCTCGGCGCGGTCGACTACCTGCTCAAACCCATCGACGACAACCTGCTGCTCAACAAGATCAGCGCCTACTTCCGGCTCATCGAAAAGGAGCGCCAGCTCAACCGCATCCTCGACGAAAAAGTCCAGCAACGCACCGCCGAACTGGAAGCCGCCCGCGCCTACCTGCAAAGCCTCATCGACACCATGGGCGAAGCCCTGCTGGTGCTCGACCCCAACGGCGTCATCAAATCCGTCAACCGCGCCGCCTGCGAAATGCTCGGCTACAGCGAAGACCAACTCATTGGCCTGACCATCGGCGACGTCTTCCTCGAAGAGACCGAAGAACAATCCAAGGCTTTCTTCGGAACCTGGCTCGAAGCCCTCATCCGCGCCGGCGCGCTCAAGGCCATCGACGCCCGCTTCGTCGACCGACAGGGGAAACAGATCCCGATTCTGTTTTCGCGCACCGCGCTAAAAAACCCCCAGGGCGAAATAACCGATATAATCTGCATCGCCAAAGACATGACCGGCTACACCCGCGAGGATTCCGACAATGACTGACGACCACACGCCCTCCGACGAAAGCAGCGCACTCACCGCCAACGCCCTCAAGGCCATGGCCCACCCCCTGCGCTGGAAGATCATCTGCGCGCTCGGCGACCAGGAACTCTCGGTCGGCGAAATCGTTGAAAAAGTCGGCGCCGCCCAGAGCAACGTCTCGCAACACCTCGAAATCCTGCGCAACAAGAACATCGTCGCCTCCCGCCGCGAAGCCAACAAGGTCTACCACAAGATTCGCAACGACCAGCTACTCACCCTCGTCGGCACGATGCGCAACGTCCTCTGTCCCGCCAACCTGGACGATTGAACCGTAGCGCACGAGGTTTCCGGGAAATACGGGCCAGGGAAAATCCGCAAGAACCCTGCCGCTATCGATAGCGCCCGGCTCTTCTCCGGTTCCATCAGTGGAGCCGCCCTTCCTGCTGACCGCCCGCCTCCCGTGGTCGCGCTGAGCGAGACTTTCCCATCGTCGGGCATCGCATGCCCCTTGACCTGTACCCTGGGTACAGGTTTTATCCTCTCCCGACAGTTGCAACCTGGAGACGCCTGATGGCCCCGGAAACAGCCCCATTACCACCCAAGCCTCGCGTCCGACGGCGCTTTCTTGTCGGCTGCCTGATCGTTCTCGGAGCGGTCGCCGCGATCGCCCGGGCGGATGACCCCTTGTCGCTGACGGAGGCGGAGCGCATGGCGCTTGCCCAGGATCCGGCGGTGGCGGCCAGTCTGGCGCGCGCGGAGGCGCTGGCGACGGAGTCGGTCGCTGACGCCCAGCTGCCGGATCCGAAGTTTCGCACCGGTCTGTACAACCTGCCGCTGGATGATTTCGACATCGAGAAGGTCCCGACCACACAATGGCGCTTCGGCTTGCAGCAACAGTTTCCACGCGGCGATACGTTGCGCTGGAAGTCCCGTCAGGCGCTGGCGAAATCGGAGGCGGCGCGTCGGAAGGCGGAGCTGGAACAGTGGAAGATCCGCCGCGATGTGCGCAAGACCTGGCTCGATGCGTGGCGTGAAATCG
Source organism: Gammaproteobacteria bacterium (assembly GCA_011330835.1). Lineage (GTDB taxonomy): Bacteria > Pseudomonadota > Gammaproteobacteria > UWMA-0217 > UWMA-0217 > HyVt-560. The sequence continues at coordinate 4,929 of DRPO01000493.1, forward strand.
CGGTGGCGAAGATTATCCAGGACAGCCGCCGATTATTCGAAAACCTGATCGACATCACCCAGGTTCAATATGGTTCCGGGGAATCGTCACAACAGGATGTGCTGAGCGCGGAGCTGGAGCTGTCCCGTCTTGACGACCGCATCTCCAAGGTCAAGACGCGCGAGGAATCCGCCCGCGCCAGGCTCTCACGCTGGCTGGGCGACAGCGCCTGGCGTCCGCTGTCCGGAGATACGCCGGCGCTCCCTGAACCGCCGGATGAACAACAGATCCTCGAGCGCCTGCCCCAACATCCCCGCATCAAGTGGCGCGAAGCGCTGATCGAGGCGCGGCAACAGGGCGTCAATATCGCCAGGGCGCAATACAAGCCGGGCTGGATGGTCGGCGCGGAATATCGCAAACGCTTTGGCGACAATCCGGATGGTTCCAATCGCGAGGACATGGCGGCCATCATGCTGAGCGTCGATCTGCCATTGTTCCCCGACAAGCGTCAGGACAAGCGTCTGGCCGCGAGCAAGCAGCGCGCCGAGGCGATCCGGCTGACGCGCAACAATGATCTGCGCATCCTGCGCCAGCAACTGGCGCTGGACGAGGCCAGACAGAAACGCCTCGATGAACGCCTGCAACGTTACCAGAATCGGCTGCTCAAGCAGGCCCGGGAAAACGCCGACGCGGCCCTGGAGGCCTACCAGAGCGGCTCCGCCGAGTTCACCAACCTGATGCGCGCCCGCATCACCGAGCTGGAAGTTCGCATCCAGGCGCTGAAGATTCGCGTCGATCTGCTCAAGACCCGCGCCGATCTGCTGTACCTGGCGGGAGACGCGACCGGAGAAGACTCATGAAAAACAAACTGTTCATCTATACACTTGCCGTTCTGCTGACCGGCGCGACCTGGAGCGCGACCGCGGCCGAGAAAGGCGACAAGAAAATCCTCTACTGGGTGGCGCCGATGGATCCCTCCTACCGGCGCGACGGGCCCGGCAAATCGCCCATGGGCATGGATCTGGTGCCGGTCTACGAGGACGAGCAGGACAGCGGCAGCGATGTCACGATCTCGCCCGCCGTGGTGCAAAACCTCGGCGTGCGCACCGCGCCCGTGATCCGCGGCGAACTGTCGCGCCAGATCAACACCGTCGGCTATATCGACTTCGACGAATCCCGGGTCGCCCATGTCCACATGCGGGTCTCCGGCTGGCTCGAAAGACTCAGCGTCCATTCGGTCGGCGAGGAAGTCAAGAAAGGACAGCGATTGTTCAACCTCTACTCGCCCGATCTGGTCAACGCGCAACGTGAATTTCTGCGCGCGCTCGGCAGCGGTAACCAGGGTTTGATCACCGCCTCGCGAGAGCGGCTCGGCGCGCTGGGCGTTTCCCGGAGCGAAATCGCGCGACTGGAGAAAACGCGCAAGCTTCGCCAGACCATCGCCATCTACGCGCCGCAGGACGGCGTCGTGTCCTCGTTGCCGGTGCGCGAAGGCATGTATGTCGCGCCAGCCAAACAGGTGATGACGCTCGCGGATCTGTCCAGCGTCTGGCTGATCGCCGAGATTTTCGAGCGTCAGGCCGAGGCCGTCCGCGTCGGCGACCGCGCCGAGGTCAGCCTGCCCTACCTGCCCGGCGAAAGCTGGCAAGGGCGGGTCGAGTTCATCTATCCCAGCCTCGATCCGAAAACCCGCACGCTGCGGGCGCGGCTGCGCTTCGACAATCCCGGCGAGCGGCTCAAGCCCAACATGTACGCGCGGGTCAAGATTCACGCCAGCCCGAGAGAGAACACGCTCTCGATTCCGCTGGAGGCGCTGATTCGCACCGGCGACAAGGATCGCGTCATCGTCGAGGTGGGTGAAGGCCGCTACAAGGCCTGCGATGTCGTGGCCGGCATCGAAAGCGGCGACCGCATCGAAATTCTCGATGGCCTCGATGAGGGCGACAAGGTCGTTGTTTCCGGGCAATTTCTGCTCGACTCCGAGGCCAGCCTCAAGGCCAGCTTCACCCGCATGGAAGCCCCGGAAACGCCCGCCGAGGAGACGCCGAAAACCGTCACCGGCGCGGGCAAGATCATCGCCATCGACCCGGCCAACCATCAGATCCGGCTGGAGCACGACCCCATTCCCGCGCTGGACTGGCCTGGCATGACGATGAATTTCGATCTGGCCGAAGGGGTGGACGCCGCCTCGTTCAAGCCCGGCGAACGGGTTCATTTCGACCTGGGCGCCAAGGCCGATGGCTATCCGATCACCGCCCTGCGTCATGAAAAGGGCGAGGAACCGACGCCATGATCGCCGCGATTATCCAATGGTCCCTGCGCAACCGCTTTCTGGTGCTGTTGCTGACCGCGATGCTGA